>DAINOA010000058.1:0-13381 GCA_036735625.1 Planktosalinus sp.
AACAAAATGTTTACAATTAATAAAACCTTTACAGTTTCTGAAATTCTTCCCATAACATAAATTTAGTAAAACTTTTTATCAATATCACCAATAGGTATTGTAATAAATACGGGGCGATTCGTTGGCGAAAATGAAGGTTCTTTACACGCAAATAAACTATTAACCAGGTGTTCTTGCTGTTCTTTTCCCAAGGTTTCACCCGTTTTTACTGCCAGTGATTTTGCCATTGATTTTGCCAAAACATCATTTTGACTATAACCGGTATCTGGTACATTTTCATTGAGGTCATCGAGCAACTGATCCAAAATTTTCTTTGTTTCTGAATCCTTTACACCTGCCGGAATACCTTTAATACAAATTGTATCACCCTCAAAATCTTCAAAATCAAAACCGGTAAATTCCAACTGTTCTTTAAAGCCACTTAATATATTCAAATCATTCTTAGAAAAAGTAAATTTTAAAGGAAAAAGCAATTGCTGGCTGATGGCTTCCTGTACAGTAATATTTCGCAAAAGCTCTTCATATAAAACGCGCTCATGTGCCCGTTGTTGATGTATTACCAGAAAACCACTTTTAACCGTAATAAGCACATATTTATTGTGTAATTGAAAGGTGTTTTGTGAAGTATAAGTGTTAGATTCTGTAAATAAGAAACCGGTCACTTCTTCACTTTCAAACTCGATGTCTTCCAGTTTAAATTCTTTAGATATTATTTTATTTTTATCTTCGAGTCCTGCATAAAGTCCTTCCCACGAAGTTGTTTTTTCCCGTTTAAACGGAAAAGAAATATTTTTTTGAGACGCTCCTGTGTTTTCCTTAAAGGGATTGAAGTCTTTATCTACTTCAACCTGAGGAATTCCTATGGGCTTGTTTTTGTATTCGTAGGGTGTATCAAGATTTTTATCCCGATCAAAATCAAGCACAGGTGCCACGTTAAACTGACCCAAACTATGCTTAACTGCAGCTCTAAGCATAGCATAGAGTGTGTGTTCATCTTCAAATTTAACCTCGGTTTTTGTAGGGTGAATATTGATATCAATGGATTTGGGGTCAACTTTAAGAAATAGAAAATAACCGGGTTGCATACTTTCTTTGAGCAAACCCTCAAAAGAAGCCAAAACTGAGTGATGCAAATAGCCACTTTTAATAAACCGATCGTTCACAAAAAAGAATTGGTCTCCCCTGCTTTTTTTGGCAAATTGTGGTTTAATTACAAATCCCTCAATTTTTACAATGGGAGTTTCTTCAGATACAGGGACGAGTTTTTCATTTGTTTTTGTTCCAAAAATACTCACAATGCGCTGGCGCAAATTTGACGAGGGTAGTTGAAAAACCTCAGCACCATTGTTGAACATAGAGAAGCCCACATTGGGATGTGCCAGGGCTACTCGGTGAAATTCATCAATAATATGACGGGTTTCAACGGGATTTGATTTGAGAAAATTGCGACGTGCCGGTATATTAAAAAATAAATTTTTAACAGCAACTGAAGTTCCTTTGGGTGTAACAGTCATTTCTTGTTCCACCACCTCACTGCCCTCAATTTTTAAAATGGAGCCCACTTCATCGATTTCAGTTTTGGTCTTTAACTCCACGTGAGCCACCGCTGCAATGGAAGCAAGTGCTTCACCACGAAAACCCTTGGTATGTAATTGAAATAAATCTTCAGCCGATTTAATTTTGGAAGTTGCGTGGCGTTCAAAGCTCAAACGCGCATCGGTAGTACTCATTCCTTCACCATCATCAATCACTTGAATGAGTGTTTTTCCGGCGTCTTTTATAAGTAGTTTAATATGAGAAGAACCCGCATCTATAGCATTTTCAAGCAATTCTTTCACAACAGAAGCCGGGCGTTGAACAACTTCTCCTGCTGCAATTTGATTGGCTACATGATCGGGTAATAAATGAATTTTATCTGCCATTTATAGAGGCTTCTTAAAAATAGAAAGGTCAAAATCGATGATAAAGAGAAAAATGAGAATTAAAATCGCAATGATAATTAAAATTGTTTTATTTGTCTTGGAGTCAGAATTATTTCTAAAATCATCCCAGGCATTTGAAAATTTACTTTTAAGACCTGATGAATCACCGGTTGCTTTTCGATATTGATCAAATTTTCGTTCAATCTTAAATGGACTTCCCTCCTTATCATTTTTGTAATAACGAGGCTCAAATGTGTATTTCTTGTTTTTACGTGTTTTAAATATTCCCATAACTAAAACCTCAAAGGTACTTAAAAACAAAAAGAAAGCTAAAACAGGTTGGTTAAAAATTGTTAACAAAGTGGTCTCTTTTGAGTTTATGATATTTGTCATTTCCTGCCGCTATTTTTGAATCTATTTTTGCTCTCAAACATTGGGTAGAAAAATGACAAACATTTTAATTCCAACAGATTTTTCTGAAAATTCATGGAATGCCATAAGGTATGTGCTTCAGTTTTTAAAAAACTGTAGTTGTATTTTTTATTTACTTCATGTTAATGAAACTATTGAAAATAAAGAAGTTAATTCAATTAGAAAACAACAAAAATCCAAACAAGATACTGAGTTGAAAAACAAACTCAATCAACTCATTCAAAAAATTGAAAAGAACGATTTAAAGTATAAGCATCGTTTTTTTACACTCTTAGCAAATGGAATTATTGTAGATGCTATAAGAAATGAAGTTCAAGACAAGCGCCTGGATTTTATTGTTATGGGAACTCAGGGAGCAAATATGATTAAAAAAACCACAGTGGGCTCAAACACAACAGATGTTCTCAACAAGGTAAAATGTAACTTGCTCGTTATTCCTGAAAATGCCAACTTCAGTTCTCTTGATAACGTTGCATTACCAACAGATTACAGTATTTTTTTTGGTCCTAATTTACTCAACCCAGTTGCTTCTATTTTAGGATTTTTTGATGCAAAATTGCACATTGTTCACGTGGCCAAATCTAACGAGAAAGTTCTTGAAGAAATGCAAGAAAATAAAGAATTATTAGCTGATTATTTTTCTGATTCAAAACACGAATTTCATTCTATAACACACCAAAACATGAATGAAGCCATCCAAAAATGTGTTGAAAAGCATGAAATCAAGCTCATTGCTATGGTCGCAAAAAACATTCATTTTTTTCAACAACTTTTTTTTAATCCTGAAAAAAGTAAAATTAATTATCAAAAAAAAATACCCTTTTTAGTACTTCACGAATAAAAAGGTAGGGTAAATTGATTTTGAATTGTTTTAGCTATATAAAAACAAAAACAATTTATTATGAAAAGAATCATTTTTAAACCCTTATTTATTATTGCATTCTCCACTTTTGTGCTTGTGTCCTGCAGTAAAGATGATAGTTCAAACTCATCTGATGAAACAGCTACAACAGTCTTGGGAGCCAAAGCAACTTTTAATCCTGGGAGAGCTTTTGCTGAAATTGAAGTAACCAAATTTTTAGTAAATGTGGAAGATTTTGAACTTGAATTTGATGACGATGACTTTGGTGATGACGACGATGGAGGAATAGGAGGAAATTATTACAGCGACCTGGAACTTGAAGGTCCATTTGTTTTAGATTTGTCAAACCCAAATTTGGTTTTTCCAATCGCAACTGTTGATATTCCTATTGGAGAGTATGAAGAACTGGAATTTGAGATAACTCGTAGTAGAGATCCGGGAAATGAACTATTTCAACGTTCAATCCTTATTGAAGGAACAATAAATGGAACCCCTTTTATCTTTTGGCACAACTTTGAAGAAGAGGTGGAAATAGAATTTGAGGACACAAATATTCCAATTAACATTGAAAATGATGGAGAAAACCTTATCATAAACTTTGATCTCACTTTCTTATTTAACACAAACGTGATTAATTTAACCGGAGCGACAGATAATAATGGAGACGGCATCATTGAAATTAGCCCAATAGACCAAGATGGAAATAATTCTTTAGCGAATCAAATTAAAGAATTAATTAAAGATGCTATTGATTTACTAGATGATTAATCCCCAGTTCATTTGGTAATACAAATACCTGAAGCCGCCATGCTTCAGGTATTTTTTTTTAATTGTAATAAAAAACAAGTTTAAATATTCTCTAAAGCATCTTCCCAAGTGGGAATTTCAATCTTAAAAACCATTTTTATTTTTGAAGTATCAAGAACGCTATATGCTGGTCTTTTGGCCGCAGTAGGAAATTCAGTTGATGTAACCGGATTCACTTTTACTGAGAGTTTGTGTTTTTTGAATATGGCTTTTGCAAACCCATACCAGGTGGTTTCTCCACCATTGCAATAATGATAAACTCCTGAATTTTCTGAGCTTAATTTTGAAGCAATTAACAGCAAAGCTTTTGCAAGTTCGTTGGCATTTGTGGGACATCCCAGCTGATCATCTACCACATTAAGTTCTGTTTTAGTTTCTGCCAGACGAAGCATCGTTTTATAAAAATTGTGTCCAAACTCACTATACAACCACGAGGTGCGAATGATGGCAAAACGCTGCAAGCCACTTTCCAGAATTGCTAACTCCCCTTCTCTTTTGCTTTTTCCATAGACAGTAACAGGATTTGTAGTGTCAATTTCTTTATAAGGGGTTAATTGCTTTCCGTCAAAAACATAATCTGTTGAAATGTGAATGAGTGCACAATTGTATTTTATACAAAACACTGAAAGATTTTTGACTGCTTCAACGTTGAGTTTATGAGCTTTTTCAATTTCAGTTTCTGCTTGATCAACCTGAGTGTATGCAGCTGTATTTATGATAACAGCCGGTTTTAATTTTTCAAACACCAGGGACATCTGTTCTTTGTTAGTAATATCAAAAGTGGTAGCATCAGTATAAAAAAAAGAATTTGGGCTTTGTATATTTTTTTTCAAAGCTTGACCCAATTGACCATTTGCTCCGGTAACCAAAATACTTGATTTTGAATACATAGTTACAAGGCTTTGAGGTTTTTATATGCTTCCGCGAAAGCGGGATTGCTTTTGTCTTTATCAGATATAATCATTTTATCTTTAGGAAGTTGCCAGTCTATTTGAAAATTTGGATCGTTATATGCCACACCAATTTCAAAATCACGGTTATAAAAGTTATCACATTTATAGATAAAAATCGCTGTCTCACTAAGTACCGAAAACCCGTGAGCAAATCCTCTTGGAATAAAGAGTTGTGTGTGATTCTCCTCAGAGAGTTCTATGGAAAATGACTTGCCAAAAGTAGGCTCCTCTATACGCATATCAACCACCACATCAAGCACTTTTCCTTTAATACATCTCACTAATTTTGCCTGCGCATAAACGCCTCCTTGCATATGCAGCCCTCTTACAACACCAAACTGTGACATGGACTGATTGTCTTGAACAAAATGAACATTAAGACCTGTGTTTTTTTTGAAATGGGCTTCATTAAAAGTTTCATAAAAATAACCTCTGCTGTCGCCAAGAAGTTTGGGTTTGCAGACATTCAGGTCTTTAAATTGGGTTTTGAGGTATTCCATATCAGGTTATCGTTTGCAAATATAGGATTTTTTGACTTTGAAATTCTTTTGCAAACCTGTCAGGTTTTAAAAACCTTACAGGTTTGAGTTGGCAGGAACTCTGTTTTAAAGTTTAAATATCCAAAGTTATTTCTATTTTTGCTCAATGACTGGATTTTTAAAATCTTAATACAATATTGCGAACTTCAAAAAGTTTATACACTAACTTATGATTGCACTTATTCAAAGAGAAATTCATTCCTTTTTCGGCTCGCTGATAGGCTATTTGGTGATTGGTGTTTTCCTAGTCATTAACGGTTTATTCTTATGGCTATTTGACGGCTCTTTTAATATTTTAAATGCGGGTTTTGCTGAATTGACCTCTTTTTTTCAGCTTGCACCCTGGGTATTGCTGTTTTTAATTCCGGCAGTAACAATGCGCAGTTTTAGTGATGAAAAAAGAATGGGAACCTTAGAGTTGTTGCTTACCAAGCCCATTTCTATCAAAGAAATTGTTTTGGGTAAATACACCGGTGCCGTAATTTTGATTCTGCTGGCATTACTGCCATCACTTTTGTATATCTATACCATTTCAGAATTGGGTAACCCAAAGGGAAACTGGGATTTTGGAAGCACATTGGGCTCTTACTTGGGTCTTTTTTTTCTCATATTAGCATACACTTCCATGGGTGTTTTTGCTTCAACCCTTTCTGAAAATCAAATTGTAGCTTTTATCATTGCTGTTTTTTTGTGCTTCTTTATGTACTATGGCTTTGAAGGGCTTGCTAATTACAATCTGTTTGGTTCTTATGATTATTTTGTATCCAATCTGGGAATGCAATCTCATTTTGACAGTGTAGCACGTGGCGTTTTAGACACGCGAGATGTCATTTATTTTGTGAGTGTGGCACTCTTCTTTTTAGGATTGACGGTAATTAAACTACAAAAAGACAATGCCTAAAAAAACCTCCAATACAACAAAAATACTTTGGCTACTGCTAGTGGTTTTTGGGCTCAATGTTATTGGCAACCTTATCTACAAACGATTTGACCTAACACAAGACAAGAGATACACTCTTTCTCAAGCGGCTATTGAAACTCTTGATGCGGCAGATAAACCTGTAGTTATAGAAATTTTATTGGAAGGAACCTTTCCGGCAGAATTCAGACGCTTACAAACTGAAACCCGGCAATTACTTGAAGAATTTGCATCTAAAAATTCAAATGTGAAATTTGATTTCATTGAAGGGAAACAATACATTGAAAGTTTGGAGGATAATTTAGCAAGTCTAGAAAGTAATTTCAAATCAAAAAGAACCCAATATGAAAACAAATCGCTTTCTGAAAAAGAATGGATACAAGAAGTGAATTACTTTAACTACTTTGGCCGAATGATTACTGAATTGAAAGAATCCCTTCTGCCGGCAGAAGTGAGTGTTCAGGACGGAGGGCGATTTACGCAAGAGTATGTTTATCCCTGGGCAATCATAAGTTATGAAGAACGACTCGTGCAGGTGCCTTTATTAAAAAATCAACTGGGAGCAACTTCAGAAGAACGCATCACAAATTCCATTCAAAATCTTGAATATGCTTTTGCAGATGGATTTAATAAAATAATCACACCTAAATCAAAAAAAATAGCTGTTTTAAGTGGTAATGGCCAATTGCAAGACAGATATATTGCTGATTTTATATCCACTTTAAAAGAGTCTTATTTTACGGCAAAATTCACTTTAGATTCTGTTGCTGTCAACCCTCAAAAAACCCTTCAAGGAATACAGGAATATGACCTCATCATCTCTGCACAACCTACAGAAGCTTTCACCGATGCAGAAAAATATGTTTTGGATCAATTCACAATGAATGGTGGAAAAAGTCTTTGGCTAGTTGATAAAGTAACTGTGGAGATGGATAGTTTATTTAGTACCGGTTCTACCTTTGCTTTTGGCAGTACTTTAAATTTGACAGATTTTTTCTTTCGCTATGGCCTAAGAATCAACCCTGTACTGGTCAATGATATGTATGCAGCTCCGCTTGTTCTAGCAACCGGAACAGAATCTAACAGCCAATATAATACCTACCCCTGGTTTTACAGTCCTTTGTCAACCAGCACAAAAAAACACCCCATTGTAAACAATATTGAAGGCGTAAAATTTGACTTTGCCAGTTCCATTGATACACTTGAAAATAGCATTAAAAAAACCGTTTTACTGGCTACCTCCCCATTGACGCGCGTGGTTGGAATGCCTGCTAAAATAAGCCTCGATACTGAAATCATGGGCAATCTTGATGTCATTCAAAACAAACCGGATATGAATGTATTTTCTGCCGGTGAAATACCACTCGCTGTGCTTTTAGAAGGAGTATTTACTTCAGTTTATAAAAACCGTATGAAACCCCTTGAAATTAAAAATCACAGAGATGAAGGTGTTGAAACAAAAATGGTAATTGTAAGTGACGGCAATGTAATTAAAAATCAATTTCAAGGCAACAGACCCCTTGAGCTTGGCTTTGACAAATGGACCAACACCCGCTATGGAAACAAGGATTTTCTTCTCAATACAGTAAATTACTTGCTCGATGAAAACGGACTTATAAACATAAGAAGCAAGGAAATAGTCATACCATTTCTTGACCAGCAAAAAGCAATTCACCAAAGCGGTAAATGGCAAGCCCTTAATTTATTGTTACCGCTAGTGATGTTATCGGTTTTTGGAGGTTTGTTTTGGTGGATTCGCAAGAAAAAATACACTTGATTTTTGTTAATAAGTTTGTTTCGGCTTTAAGCCATATTGCAATATATTTGTAGTTAAGTGAAATTTTAACAGCTCTAAAATATATAATTTATAATGAAATTTATTGTATCCAGTTCATATTTACTAAAACAACTTCAGGTTTTAGGTGGAATCATCAACTCAAGTAATACCCTTGCCATTCTTGAAAATTTTCTTTTTGAATTAGATAAGAATTCTTTAAAGGTCTCTGCATCAGACCTTGAGACTACCATTTCTGGAGTCCTAGAGGTTGAGAGTGACAGCAAGGGAAGCATTGCCGTTTCTGCAAGATTATTACTCGATATTTTAAAAACATTTCCTGAACAACCGCTGACTTTTGTTGTAGAAGATAACCACACAATTGAAATAAGCTCCAATCACGGTAAATATGCCCTTGCTTATGCTGATGGAGCAGAGTTTCCAAAGACCATTGAGATAAGTAGCCCCAGTAGCACTGTGATACAAGCAGATATTCTTGCTACTGCCATTAGTAAAACAATTTTTGCCAGTGGAAATGATGATTTAAGACCGGTGATGAGTGGTGTATTTTTCCAATTTTCAACCGAAAGTTTAAACTTTGTAGCAACAGATGCTCACAAACTTGTAAAATATACCCGGGAAGATGTAAAAGCTTCAGAAACCGCTGAGTTTATTATGCCTAAAAAGCCTTTGAATTTAATGAAATCAATTCTTGCCGGGAGCGAGGAAGATGTTTTAATTGAATACAATGAATCCAATGCAAAGTTTGTTTTTGATAACGTCGAGTTGGTTTGCCGCTTGATTGACGGAAAATACCCAAACTATGAAGCGGTTATTCCAAAAGAAAATCCAAATAAATTAAGTATTGACAGAAGTCAGTTTTTGAGTTCAGTGCGACGAGTATCAATTTTTTCAAACAAATCAACACACCAGATTCGTTTAAAAATTGCCGGTGCAGAGTTGAATATTTCGGCAGAGGATATTGATTACTCAAACAAAGCCGAAGAGCGGCTTACGTGTAGTTTTCAGGGAGATGATATGCAGATTGGTTTTAACTCCCGTTTTTTAACTGAAATGCTTGCTAATTTAACCAGTGATGAAGTATCATTGGAAATGTCATTGCCCAACCGAGCCGGTATATTAACTCCAGCGGACGGTCTTGATGAAGGTGAGCAAATCATTATGCTGGTGATGCCGGTTATGTTAAATAATTAATTATATTTAACTCTAATAAAAAACTAACTGAAAATGTCATAATTTTGACTGTTAGTAATTTTAACCTCACAATGTCTAAACTGCAATTTCTTTTGAGATTGTGGTTTTTTTTT
This sequence comes from Planktosalinus sp., assembly GCA_036735625.1. Classification (GTDB taxonomy): domain Bacteria; phylum Bacteroidota; class Bacteroidia; order Flavobacteriales; family Flavobacteriaceae; genus Planktosalinus. The sequence continues at coordinate 9,537 of DAINOA010000058.1, forward strand.
GATGACATTTTTTAATTAAGTCGATGTAGGGGTATAACCAAAAACTTTTATATCATGACAAAGATTACATTCCTTATTATTTTTGCATTCTCTTTTGTGCTTATCGCCAGTGCACAAACTATTGATGTTGCTACAGGTCTAAACGACCCAAAACGCTTGTACATTGAAGGAAATGACCTGTATTTTACAGATGCCAACAGTGTTTTTAAATTTGATGTGAATGAGATTAACCCAACTCCGGAATTAATTGTTTCCGGGTTAATTACACCCACCGGGGTTACAAAATCGGGAAATACACTTTATGTGGCTGAATTTAATGGTGGAAGAATTTCTAAAATTGATCTTTCAAATCCGGTGAGAGAAGATTTTGTAACGGGACTAAACACGCCAAATTTTCTTTTATTAGATGGTGATTTTCTTTATTATTCTGATAATAACAGTAATATTGTAGAAAGGTTTGATATTACCTTAGCAAATCCTACCGCACAACTAATTGCTTCATCAAATGTAAACTTTAAGCCCACAGGTCTTTCTATAAAAGACAACATTCTTTATATGGGGCAAAGTACTGCAGATAGAGTCTCCAGTGTTGATGTAACCTCTGGAATTACACAGCCGGATCTTGTAGTTGCTGGACTTGAAAGACCACTTGGTATAACAGTCCAAGGTGGGAAATTGTATATTGCAGAATTTATTGGAAATTTAATTTCTGAGTATAATTTAGAAGGAAATCCCCCAACACTTACAGATATAGTTACTGGTTTATCGGCACCACGTGATATCGCATTTAGCAATTCAACACTTTTTATCATTGAGGGTGATGCAAACAAAATATCAAAAGTGGAAAACGTTTTAAGTACGCCTGGTTTAAATGAAGAAAAGGTAACCCTATACCCAAATCCCGCATCAAATTTAATTAAAATCGATGGGATTAAAGAAAATATATCCTACTCTATTTATTCTGTTTTAGGTAAAAAGATACAAGGAGGTGATTTCAATCCGGCAGGTGAAATAGAAGTTACTAATTTAAAAAGTGGCACTTATTTTATTCAGTTAGGGAACAAAACTCCTTTAAAATTTGTTAAAAAGTAATCATAAGCACTAAACACTAAAAACCCGTTTATAACGGGTTTTGGTATTTAGTTATAACTTAAAAACTATAAAAACTTAATTGTCAAAAAGTAAACAGGCTTTTGCTCATTACTTACGTTTATGGCGTTTATGATGGGCAACACAAAAGAGAGAATACCCACTAAAATAAGAGTAAGAATTCCTAGTCCAAAGAATAAAATTAATGGAATACTAAGGAGTGCCCAAAGAATCATACTCAATTGAAAGTTGATGATTTCTTTTCCGTGTTGATCCAAGCCTTCAATTTTATCTTTATTAACTGCCCAAATGATAATGGGAACCAATAACCCCCCAAAACCTGTTACATAGGTAAGAAGCTGTGATAAATGAGTAATCAAAAGAAGTTGACTGTCTTTTCTAAGCGGAATAATGTTGTTTGGATTGATGACTTCCATAGTTTAAATTTTTAAGATTGATGATATCTATGAGTCTTAACCATTCCCTTTTTGTTACATCAAAACTTTCAAATTAGAAATAAGTCAGCAAAAAAGAAACATTGAATCTCATTGTATAATCTATTTTATACTTAAATGATTACACAAACTTCTTTGTACCTTTGTAGCCTATGCAAAATCAAGATACCATAGTAGCTCTTGCAACGCCTTCAGGTGCCGGTGCCATTGCTGTTATTAGAATTTCAGGACCTGATGCACTTACCATAGGTGCAAAAGTTTTTATGTCCATTCACAACAAAAATTTAAAACTGCAGCACACACACACCGTTCATCTTGGCCATATTGTTGATGGCGAAAAAGTGATAGATGAAGTACTTGCAACTGTTTTTAAAAACCCAAAATCCTATACAGGCGAAGACACTGTTGAATTTTCATGCCATGGAAGTTCATACATCCAACAGGAAATCATACAATTGCTATTGCGAAAAGGCTGCAGAAGCGCACAAGCAGGCGAATTCACCTTGCGCGCTTTCCTTAACGGAAAAATGGACCTCAGCCAGGCCGAAGCTGTAGCCGATTTAATTGCCAGTGAAAATGAAGCTGCTCATCAGGTTGCTATCCAGCAGATGCGCGGAGGGTTTAGTAACGAAATTGCAAAGCTTAGAGAAGAACTGCTCAATTTTGCATCGCTCATCGAACTCGAACTCGATTTTGCCGAAGAAGACGTGGAGTTTGCAGACCGAAAACAATTTGAGGCATTACTTCTCAAAATTGAAAACGTCCTCAAAAAACTCATCGATTCCTTTGCAACAGGAAATGTCATCAAAAACGGAATACCTGTAGCCATTGCCGGTGCACCAAATGCAGGGAAATCAACACTACTCAATACCCTGCTCAATGAAGAGCGTGCTATCGTTTCAGACATAGCCGGTACCACCCGCGATGCCATTGAAGATGAGCTTACTATCAAAGGCATCGGCTTTCGGTTTATCGATACTGCCGGAATCAGGGAAACCATCGACACCATTGAATCTATAGGTATTTCAAAAACCTATGAAAAAATCAATCAGGCGCGACTGGTGTTGTTTTTAGTTGACGTCCATTGTTATAAAAACAATTTTGAAGCCCTGGATTTAGAAATCAACAAAATCAAAAACAAATACCCTCAAAAACAAGTCTTATTAATCGCCAATAAAACCGATTTGCTTTCCGCTGAAGACATAAAAGCACTTACCGAAAAATTCCCTGAAGCTATTTTAATAAGCGCCCTCAAACAGGATGGCATCGAGCAGCTTAAAGAGAAACTGCTTTCACTGGTAAATACAGGTGCTTTAACTTCCGGAGATACCATCGTTACAAACGCGCGCCACTATGACAGCCTCAACAAAGCACTTGAGGAAATCAAAAAAGTACAACATGGTTTGCAGGAGAATTTAAGTGGTGATTTATTGGCTATAGAGATTAGACAAGCACTGTATTTCTTTGGTGAAATCACGGGTCAGGTGACCAATGATGAGTTGCTGGGGAATATTTTTGCTAACTTTTGTATCGGGAAGTAACCTTCCATAAATTATATACTAAACCCTGATTGTGTTTATTTAATCGCCTATAAATTTCAATTTTTATCGATTTATTCTCGATTTTTCATTAAATTAGCAAAACATCGGTTTTGAAATTCACTACCTTTTTTAAAAATTCATCTCATTAGTTTTGAAAAAATTCATTTTTTTACTCACTATTTTTATTTTCATTTCTTGTTCTAGTGATGATGATACCAGTCCCACGATACCTGTATTAACAACAACAGCTATTACAAATATCACACACAGTTCTGCAACATAGGGTGGCGATATAACAGCTGATGGGGGTGCTGATGTCACTGCAAGAGGTGTTGTGTGGAGCACCACACAAAACCCAACCATAGATTTAACCACAAAAACCAATGATGGCAGTGGAACAGGTAGTTTTACCAGCACTATAACAGAGCTTACAGCCAATACTACTTATTATGTCAGGGCTTATGCTACCAACAGTGTTGGAACGGCTTATGGTAATGAAGTCAGTTTTCCAACAAACGAGCAACCACTTTTTTATTTATCAGAAAACGGAATCACCTGTAAATGTGAAAATGCAAACGTTGGTGATATTGGAGTTATTAATGGGATAGAATATGAAGCTGTTGACAGAGACCTGCTCATTCAAAGAAGAGACGAAGGGGCAGATTTAACCAGGGTTTGTACTTCTTTGGTCACAGATATGAGTGAAATGTTTATGGGAGATTATTTTTATCCATATCAATTCAATCAACCTATTGGAAAT
>DAINOA010000059.1:0-5734 GCA_036735625.1 Planktosalinus sp.
GAGCCTCGGGGGCAGGGGGAACCTGGTACATCAACAACATCAATGGTAATGATTTGATTGTACGAGGAAACCTGCGATAGTTGTTTGCTTTGCTATTTGATGCCAAGGTTTAATTTTCTACTTTTTTGTTTTGTTAATTGTTAAAATTGTTTAGTTTTAAAATTCAATTATTTAACAACCTGAAAGTTGTATTCTTTCCATAAAACAGAACCCTATGAATGTTTGTTTTATTATGTACCCCTGGCACGAGATGTCTACTGAAAATGATTCCACTTTAGCAATGATTCAGGCGTTTGTAAAACGTGGTCACGGTCTGGCTGCAGAAAATACCTATGAAAATTTTGCTTTCGCAGAAAACAGAAACACCAATTCCAAATTGGATTTTATTCTCGATAATCTTAAGTAAATCAAAGAAATTTTGCTTTCAATTCCGGCGTAGGAATCATACAGCTTTCTTTTTTACCAAACCATTTATAGCGGTTTCGGGCAATGATGTCATATACCCAGTTTCTGAAAAACCGGGGCAATATCATAAAAACATAGAGCAGGGGATAGCCTCCTTTTAAGTGCCTTGCTATTTTTAAAGCGACTGTGGATTTGGAGTAATAGTTTTCGCCATCAAGCAATAAAATAGAATCTATTTTTGAAGTATCGATGTTGTATTTTTGTATCAACTCTTGACCTTCTTCAGACTGAATCGCAGCAAACCGAAACACATCTTTTTTATCCCTCTTGATAATAAATACCACAGAGCCGTTGCAAAGATTGCAAACACCGTCAAAGAGAATTATTTTTTTATTGGATGACATTTGTAAAATTCAAGGTTTATTCTTTGGGTTTTTAGGTGTTGGAAAAACAGAATATACAATAATTTGCTGTTTAATAATTTCATATATAATCACATAAGGAAAAATTCTTAAAACAGCTTCACGATATCGATTCTTGGTTTTAATTTGAAAGTGTTCAGGGAATTTTTCAATGTATAGAAGTGTAGTTTCAACTTCTTGGACAAATCTACCGCCTAGTCCTTGACTTTTATCTTCATACCATACTTATCCATTGATAATATCGAGCTTTGCCTCCTCTCTAACTTTAAGGTTGTAAGCCATATTTTTCAATTAATTCTTCCTTTACTTGATTCCAAGAATAAGAATTGCCACAACCTGATAGGTAATTTTCTCGGCGTTTATCAAGTTCGTCAATCTGAAATTTTGATAGTACAGATTCAGATGAGTTTTGGTGGTAACTTTCGATAGTCTCCACCATTTTTATAAACAATTGTGTATCGTTAGTTTCTAACGATTTTTTTATAATTGTCTTTAATTCTGAAATGTCCATATCTAAATGTGATTAAAGTTTATAAAGTAAATGTACAAAATATGAGGCATTTTACTTCTTTTTTCGCTCTACAAATTCAAGTTCGGTGATGGAAACATTTGTCGTGAACATGCCATAATTGACAATGGCTTTTTTCTTCTCGATGCTGTCAATAATACCAATTGCTCTGCCATCGTGCATGCGAACACGGTCACCCGGTTTTAATTCGATTTTTGGCTTGTTCTCTTCTATCTTTTTTTCAATGGCTTTCTCCTTTTTCTTTTTCTCCCTGATGACTGCCACTTTTTGAATAACTTCTTGTTCTACTTGCTTTTCTTTGGCTTTTACCTCTTTTTTTACTTTGGGCGGGTCTTTTTTCTTTTTTGAATTTTCAACAGTTACAATCTTGAGAAATTCATCGATAAGTTGTTTCTTCTTCCTGTTGTTCAAAAAGTTATCAGCGAGTGTGTCTATTTTTTTACCGAGATAAATTAATTTTTGATTGCTGTCATACAACTCCTGATAGCTTTCCAGTTTTTGCTGAATTTTTGTATTAATTTCTTCGAGCTGTTTGCTTTCTGTTTTGGCTTTGTCTTCTTCGCTTTTTAATGATTCTGAAGTTTTTCTGAGTTTGGCGCGTTCTTTTTGCAAATCGGCGATGGTTTTGTCAAAACGCACTTTGCTGCGTTCAATCTTCTTTTTGGCTTTGTTGATTAAACTGTAGGGAATCCCATTTTTTTGAGCCACTTCAAAAGTAAAAGAACTTCCGGCTTCACCAATGTGGAGTTGATAAACGGGTTCCAGTGTTTTTTGGTCAAACTGCATATTGGCGTTAACGGCATGAGGCAATTCATTGGCCAGCATCTTTAAATTTGAATAGTGGGTTGTGATGATTCCAAAAGCTTCCCTTTCATAAAATACCTCTAGAAAAGTTTCAGCTAGCGCGCCGCCCAATTCGGGGTCGCTACCGGTGCCAAATTCATCTATTAAAAAAAGTGTTTTGTCATTGCACTTTTTCAGAAACTGGTTCATCATTTTCAGGCGGTAGCTGTAGGTGCTCAAATGGTTTTCAATAGACTGGTTATCGCCAATGTCTGTAAGAATACGTTCAAAAAAGCAGAGTTCGCTTTTCGGGTCCACCGGAATTAAAAAACCGCTTTGCAACATCACCTGTAAAAGCCCCACCGTTTTTAATGTGATACTTTTTCCACCGGCATTGGGTCCTGAAATGACAATAATGCGCTTGTCTGGCTGCAAAGAAATGGTTTGTGGGAATGTTTTTTCTTTCTTTTTTAAATTACTTAAATAAAGAATAGGGTGGAAGGCATCTTTTAAATACAGCATACGTTCACTGGAAATAGTAGGAAGAACACCGTTTATTTTTCTTGAATATTTGGCTTTCGCCGAAATCACATCAATTTCAACCAAATAGCTCTGATAAGCTCTTAAATCTTCCTTGAAAGGTCTTACGGTTTCTGTAAGTTGTTTAAGGATTTTTTTAATTTCCTCTTTTTCATCAAAGAGGAGGTTGTTGAGTTCGCGCGATAATTCAAGGGTTGCTGCGGGTTCAATAAAGACAATACTTCCGGTTTTTGAAGTGCCCATTGCTGCTCCTTTTACTTTTTTTCGATACATCGCCTTGACTGCCAGAACACGCCGATTGTCAATGATGGATTCTTTGATTTCGTCCAGATAATCACCTGAAGAAGCCTGACTGAGAGCACTCATAAAGGAGGCGTTTATTTTTCCTTTCATTCCGTTCATTGCCCTTCTGATGACAGCCAGTTCAGGAGAAGCGTCGTCTCTTATTTCGCCAAAGCGGTCAATAATTCCCTTAATGGCATCAGGTATGGTTTTATCCAGGTGAATTTCTTCAGACCTTTCAAACAGCTTGATATAAAACTGATTGTATTTTTTAAAAAACGAAAGCAGATCTGCAGTGGTCTGACAAATACTGAGAATTTTTCTGAAAGCACCTACTTCCAGTGTACTGTTTTCAACACCCAGTAAATTGATTTCTGAGATGATGGCATCAAAGCCGTGATTGGGAATGCGATTGTCTCCATCGAGAGAGGCGGTATATTCGTTGACTTCCAAAAGTGCTATGCGAGCAGTTTCTATCGTTTGAAAAGGAACTGTATCAAACAGTTTATCTTTTCCGAGTTGGGTAACACAATGTAAAGAAGCTTGTTCTAAAACTGTGGGAAACTCCAGGTCTAAAAGTGTTTTGGAATGTATTTGAATCATTCGTATTTTTCTATGTAATTTTAAGCCTAATTTTTTTGTAAAAGTAAGGATAATGCAGGTAAAAATAGAAGAAAGTTGGCATGCAAAACTAACCCCCGAATTTGAAAAACCTTATTTCAAGGAATTGGCTGAGTTTGTAAAAAATGAATATCAATCTCATACCTGTTATCCGCCGGGAAATCGTGTTTTTGCAGCTTTTGATTTTGCTCCTTTTGATGCGGTAAAAGTGGTGATACTAGGGCAGGACCCTTATCACGGTCCCGGGCAGGCCAATGGGTTGTGCTTTTCTGTGAATGATGGGGTTTTAAAACCACCTTCTTTACAAAATATTTTCAGGGAAATTCAGCAAGATTTGGATTTATCTATTCCTGAGAGTGGAAATCTCGAGCGCTGGGCAGCACAAGGTGTTTTTTTATTGAATGCGACCCTCACCGTGAGAGCGCACCAAGCCGGAAGCCATCAAAACAAGGGTTGGGAACTGTTTACTGATGCAGTAATCAAAACAATTTCAAAAGAGAAAGAAGGGGTTGTGTTTATGCTTTGGGGCGGATTTGCAAAAAAGAAATCCAAGCTCATTGACTATAAAAAACATTTAATTTTAATATCAGGACATCCATCGCCATTGAGTGCTAACAGGGGGTTTTGGTTTGGAAATAAACATTTTAGCAAAGCAAATGCCTACTTAAAAGAAAAAGGTAAAAAGGAAATAATCTGGTAAAAGCAAAGGGGAGTAGTAACAGTACTAAAACAAAATTCTATTTATTCTTCGCCGGGTGTTTTAGATTCTGAGGCATCATTACAGCTAAAGTGTAGCAGCAGAAAATTACAAGCAACCAGCGCGCCGATAATAATTAAAACAGTCATCATATCTATTGGTTATTTCTAAGTAGATGTTACTATTTTAAAAAGGTTGCGTGTGGGTTGAATTATTTTTTAAAAGTGTGCAATTATTTTTTCAGAAGCCACTTTTTTATCGATAAGCTTGAGTTCAAGTAAGCGATTCTGTACCTCTTCAAGTTCAGATTTATCTAGGTTTTCTTGGCTCCATTCTGTTAAAGAGAGCCATTCCTGAACGTCTTCAATTTTTTGCTTGTATCGTTTTGAAAGTAACTCGTCAATTCCGGGTATGGTTTTGAATTTTTTAGTTTCTGCATTGATGATGTCTAGTATGGTTTTGACTGCCTCTAGCTCATTTTCCAAAACATCATTACGCACCGCAATCACAAAACAAGGCCAGGGAGTGGGACAGTTGCCTACACGGCGAAAAATCCCCTGATCGACATAGGGCTTGGTCGTAAATTTTTCCCACATAAAATAATCACCCTTTCCGTCCGGAAGTCCTGTGAGGGCTCCTTCAAGATCGTCTATCACTTTAAATTTTAAATCGGTTTGAATGTCCCAATCATGATTTTTAGCATTGATAAACGCCATTAAATGAGAACCCGAGCCAAAACGACTAATGGCGGCCTTGGTTCCTTTTAAATCTGAAATGGATTGGTAATTCGAATTTTCAGCAACGTGAATTCCCCAAATCAAAGGTGATTTTACAAACACCTGAATGATTTTTGCCTCGTTGCCTTTTATGATGTCTCTCACTATGCCTTCTGTGAGAATGACTGCCATATCAATTTCCTTGTTGCGCAAAGCTTTGTTCATTTGACCTGTGCCACCGTAATAATCAATCCATCGTAAATTGATGTCTTGATTTTGGTATTGCTTTTCTTTAAGTGTCAAATACCAGGGAAAATTAAAATGTTCAGGGACACCACCAATTTTGAAGTTTTTCATTTCTTTTAAACGTTTGTTATTCTCTTTAAGGAATAATCAATCAATGATTCTACCAGCTTTTTCGGGTTTTGACTGAATTCGCCCGTAATACGATTCGCAATGAGAGCATTTAGCGATATGGCTCTGTGTCCTAAAAGTTTTGAAAGGCCATAGATACCGGCAGTTTCCATTTCCATATTGGTGATATTTAGTCCCTTGTATTGAAACGAAGCAAGTTTTTTGTTGATTTCAGGATCCTGAAGTGGAAGCCGCAATACACGTCCCTGTGGGCCATAAAAACCAATATTGGTAGCAGTAATACCGGATTTGGTTTCGGCTGATTTGAAAATATCAATCAGTTTTTGTGAGCCATTGATAATGTAGGGTTCCGATTTTTTTGCAA
>DAINOA010000059.1:5744-13305 GCA_036735625.1 Planktosalinus sp.
AGCCCACCACCGTCAGCCACCTCATCGACGCCCTCACCCATTCAAAATCATTCTGGATCGAATCTGCTGAACAGCGAGGCTGTCAAAACCAATGGACATTTCGCTCAATAAAAATGAGTCTAGCGGCACTTCCTGATTGATAGAGCCTGAAGTGCCAATTCTTATGATATCAAGAGACTTCAGCTCTTTTTTAACTTCTCTATTTTTTAAATCAATATTGACTACGGCATCAAGCTCATTGAGTACAATATCAATATTGTCTGTTCCAATTCCTGTTGAAATCACAGTGATGCGTTTTCCTTTGTAGCTACCGGTTTGGGTTTTAAACTCCCTGTTTTGAACTGTAAACTCGATACTTTCAAAATGTTTGGTGATTTCTTCCACACGGTCGCTGTCACCCACAGTGATAACAGTATCTGCCACCTGACCGGGTAGGAGTTGTAAATGATAAACACTTCCGTTGGGGTTTAATATAAGTTCTGATGCTTGTATTTTCATGTTTTAAATATAATGTTCCAAGCTTAAGATTCAATGTTTAAAAATTTGATAACCAGAAACCTTAAACCTGACACGAGCGAAGCGAACTGTGCGAAGCAAAACTTGAAACCAATTCACCCTCCAACGCGTTTTACTTTAAATCCTTTTGTTTTAAGCATTTCCATAATTCGGTCGCGGTAATCGCCTTGAATGATTATTTTTTCTTTTTTAAAACTTCCGCCTAGACCCAAGGTGGTTTTTATTTCGCGTGAAAGCATTTTAAAATCAGCATCGGCGCCTGTGTAGCCTTCAATGATGGTAATGGGTTTTCCTTTGCGCTTTTCATATTTGCAAATCAAGGGGTCGTTCTGTAACCAAAGTTCTTTAGAACCGTCATCAGTCTCCTGAACAGGGTCTGATTCTTCGTGATCGGGGAATAAATTTTTTAATTGATCTTTTAAATCCATCTAAATTTTTTAAAAAGTAAGCACCTGATTGCTCTCTGCGATTAATTTTGTGAGTTCGCCCATAGTGCTTCGTTGGGAGTTTTCCATCATATACTCCAGTTTTAAACCCCTGGCATCCATGCAACTGCCACAAAGTTTGACAGAAGCTCCTTTATTTAAGGACAGCTTAAGCATATGCTCAATGTTGTAATAGCCATTTGGAGTGTTTTGATTGGCCAAAGCACAATTCACGGCATCTGCCATTAAAAATATACAAACTTCTGTTTCCGGGTAGTCTTTGTTTGTTTGATTGGCTATGCGTAAGGCATTGTATGCTTTTTCAGTTCCGTAAGGAGCATCGTTAATGATGATGAGTAATTTCATACTTACTTCTTTATCAAACCAATATCCACCAATCGCTCGTATAAAAACTCCCCGGCGGTAATGTCGTCAAAGGCTTTTGGATGTTGCTCATCAATACACTCAGGCAAGCAGTTTAAAGGCATATCACTGCGCGGATGCATAAAGAAGGGGATTGAGTATCGCGGTTTGTCCCATTCTTCTTTTGGAGGGTTCACCACTCTGTGGATGGTTGACCGCAATTTATTATTAGTGTGTCTTTCCAGCATATCACCCACATTGATGACGAGTTCATCTTCTTCAGGGATGGCATCCATCCAGACACCGTCTTTACGGAGTACTTGAAGCCCTCCTGTGGAGGCACCCATTAAGAGAGTGATTAAATTAATATCTCCGTGCGCTCCGGCTCTCACGGCGCCTTTGGGTTCTTCAGTAATAGGAGGGTAGTGGATGGGTCTTAGGATGCTGTTTCCGTTACTTGCCCAATGGTCAAAATAGGTTTCATCAAGTCCAATATAAAGTGCGAGGGCTCTTAATACATAAATACCTGTTTTCTCCAGCATTCTGTAGGCTTCCATCCCTGTTTTGTTAAAGTCGGGGAGTTCTTTAACTTGCACGTTTTCTGGATATTCATCAATGAGATTGGCATCCAAAGCTGGTTCCTGCCCAAAATGCCAAAACTCTTTTAAATCGCCTTCTTTTTTTCCTTTGGCGTGTTCTTTTCCAAAGGAGACATATCCTCTTTGGCCACCAAGCCCTTCAATTTCATAGTTCTTTTTTGTTTCAACGGGAAGCGCAAAAAACGATTTTACTTCTTTATACAGTTTGTCAACAAGTTGATCATCCAAAAAGTGATTTTTTAACGATACAAAACCAATTTCTTCATAAGCCCGACCTATCTCTTCAACAAATTTTTGTTTTCTAGTTGGATCACCACTAATAAAGTCGGCTAAATCCACACTGGGAATGTTTTTCATTGTTTCAATTTTAAAATATACTTACAAAGATACCAAAAAAGTAAGGGAATTAAAACCATTTATTAACTTGTTATTTTTGTTTTTGAAGCCAATTGAAACAACATTTTTTTCTACTTTTACGCAATATTTAATAAGAATTATGAGCGCGACTATTTCTGAATATTCTACTATAAAATTTATTACAAACAACCTTGATCATACTCAAAAAACTGAATTATATAAACGTATGTTAAAACCTCGCTTGATTGAGGAGAAAATGCTCATACTTTTACGTCAAGGGAAGATTTCAAAATGGTTTAGCGGTATTGGTCAAGAAGCCATTTCTGTTGGGGTCACAGCGGCTCTTCATAAAGATGAGTACATATTACCCATGCACAGAAATCTGGGTGTTTTTACGGGGCGTGATATTCCATTGTACCGTTTATTTTCGCAGTGGCAAGGTAAGTCAAATGGTTTTACCAAAGGGCGTGATCGTTCTTTTCATTTTGGAACTCAAGAGTTTAAAATTGTGGGAATGATTTCCCACTTGGGTCCGCAACTGGGAGTAGCAGACGGAATTGCATTGGGAAATTTATTGAAGAAAAACAAACAAGTAACAGCAGTGTTTACCGGAGAAGGAGGCACCAGCGAGGGGGACTTTCACGAAGCGTTGAATGTGGCTGCTGTCTGGGATTTGCCCGTTTTGTTTTGTATTGAAAACAATGGTTACGGACTCTCAACACCCACCAATGAGCAGTACCGGTGTAAGCATATGATTGACAAAGGAGTGGGCTATGGAATGGAAGCCCATCAAATTGATGGTAACAACATACTTGAGGTATACACAAAAGTATCTGAACTTGCAGAAAGCATGCGGGAAAATCCGCGGCCGGTATTGTTGGAATTTATCACTTTTAGAATGCGTGGACATGAAGAAGCCAGTGGCACCAAATATGTACCGCAGGATTTAATGGATGCCTGGGCGCTCAAAGACCCTGTTGATAATTATGAAAAATACCTCTTGGAGACAGAAGTTATAACTGAAGAAACTATTCAAAATTTCAAAAAAGAAATCAAGCAGGAAATTGATGAAAATCTCGAACTCGCTTTTGCAGAAACAACTATAGAATCTTCTGAAAGTGATGAGTTAAATGATGTATATAAAGAGTTTATATATCAAGACATTAAGCCAAATAAAGAAATTAAAAATATTCGTTTAATCGATGCCGTTTCTGAGGGATTAAAACAGTGTATGGAACGTCACGATAATCTGGTGATTATGGGCCAGGATGTGGCAGAATATGGCGGTGTTTTTAAAATTACAGAGGGATTTGTAACTGCTTTTGGTAAAGAACGTGTTCGCAACACTCCTATTTGTGAATCGGCCATTGTTTCTGCAGGAATGGGGCTTTCAATTACCGGTTTCAAAGCAGTAGTCGAAATGCAGTTTGCAGATTTTGTTTCTTCGGGTTTTAACCCCATTGTTAATTACCTTGCAAAAAGTCATTACCGCTGGAACGAAAACGCTGATGTGGTTGTGCGTATGCCCTGTGGTGCCGGAGTGGGAGCCGGGCCGTTTCACAGTCAGACCAATGAAGCATGGTTTACAAAAACACCCGGATTGAAAGTTGTCTATCCTGCTTTTCCTTATGATGCTAAAGGGCTTTTGGCTACCAGTATTGAAGACCCCAATCCCGTGCTATTTTTTGAACACAAAGCCTTATATCGAAGCGTCTATCAAGATGTACCAACAGATTATTACACTTTGCCTTTAGGAAAGGCGTCACTGTTAAAGGAAGGGACAGATGTCACGGTGATTACATATGGCGCCGGAGTGCATTGGGCGCTGGAGGTTTTAGACAAGCATACAGATATAAAAGCAGACCTGTTAGATTTGAGAACACTACAACCTTTGGATACAGAGGCTATTTATACATCTGTTAATAAAACAGGAAAAGTGATAGTTCTTCAAGAGGATAGTTTGTTTGGTGGGGTGGCTTCAGATATTTCTGCTTTAATTATGGAAAACTGTTTTGAATATCTTGATGCACCTATAAAAAGGGTTGCCAGTCTTGAAACGCCCATTCCGTTTGCGGCAGCATTAGAAAAAAACTACCTGGCAAAAAATAGATTTGAAAAGGAGCTATTGGCTATGATTCATTATTAATAAATTTCACATTAATAATGTTAATCTCTTGATAAGAATGTCTGAAAACTTGGTAATTTTACCGAAATTTGGTTAAATTTAGAAACTAATTAATTAAATTAACGCTATGAAAAAAACAATCTTATTACTAACAATCAGTGCACTTCTATTTGCCTGTGCATCACCAAAAGCAGTAAAAGACTCCAAAAAAATAATGAAAGGGGAATGGGTTTTAAACTCTGTGACTTACAGTGAAAGTGGCGAATATAGAATTACCCTTCTGGGGGATGAATCAAAAGACTGTTTTGAAGGAAGTACTTGGAGATTTATTCCAAATAACAACACTGGAGTTTATACCATAGGTTCTGCGGGTTGTAGCGTGGGTGACAGAAACTTTATCTTTACCATACAGGAAATTGACGCTTCTACCGGCTATTATGATTTCCTATTAAAACCAACTGATGAACGCGGAAAATCTGAAACCAACCAAGGTTTTAGAATGCGACTGGCTCAATTGTCTGAAACTAACATGTCTTGGCAACAAAACTTAACAGTTGATGGAAAACCATTCAGATTAAATCTAAACTTTACTAAATTATAAAATTATGAGAAAACTTTTTAAACAAACCGGAATATTCGTTTTAACAATAGCATTCATTGGAGCTTTATCCTCTTGTGAAGCAACCAGAAATGCCAGTAATGCTCAAAAAGGTGGAGTAATTGGTGCAGCCGGTGGTGCTGTTCTTGGTGCAATCATTGGAAACCAAATTGGTAGCAGTAAAAACAATCAAATCATTGGTGGCGTGATTGGTGGTGTTGTTGGAGGTACGGCCGGTGTTCTTATCGGTAATAGAATGGACAAGCAAGCTCAAAAAATAGAGGAAGAAATTCCCGGAGCTCAGGTAGAGCGCATAGACGATGCCATTGTCATCACTTTTGATGAAGGAAGTGGTGTTTACTTTGCGACAAACAAATTTGATTTGAATGAGCAATCGCGAACCAATCTTGATAAATTATCAGGAGTAATGAAGGAATATGTCGATACCAATATTTTGGTAGTTGGGCATACTGATAGTACAGGTCCTTATGAGTACAACATGACTTTGTCAAAAAACAGAGCTCAGGCTGTAACAAATTATTTAGTTGGAAAAGGACTTAGCAGCGGAAGATTCACCACACAATGGTTTGGACCGGATGCACCTACTCACGATAATAGTACAGCAGAAGGGCGCGCTAAAAACCGCAGAGTAAACGTCGCTATCGTTCCGAATGAAAAAATGATCGAAGACGCTAAAAGAGAAGCAGGAGAAAACTAAAACCTGAAAAAATATATTAAAAGCCGAATGCACTCAGACTGTATTCGGCTTTTTTGTTTTTAGAATATTTAATTATGTATTTTTAAGGGAATGAAAAAGAGATATGATTTTGCAATTATTGGTGGAGGATTAGCCGGACTCACAGCTGCTTTGCATTTAAGTCAGAACGAATACAGGGTGATTCTTTTTGAAAAAAACACCTATCCACATCACAAGGTATGTGGTGAATATATTTCAAATGAGGTGCTACCTTATCTAAAAACATTGGAGATTGACCCCTTTCAACTCCAGGCAAAACAAATCAATCAACTCTTACTTACAAACCACAACGGTAAAAAAGCTGAAGCCAATTTACCACTGGGTGGTTTTGGTATCAGCAGGTATTGTTTGGATCATCAACTATTTGAAAAGGTGAGGCAGAGTGCAGAAACAGTTCCAGAAACGATTACCAACATCCAGTTTCAAGAAACCTATTTTACATTAGAAACCCTTAATAAAGACTTATATGAAGCCACTTATGTGATTGGTGCTTTTGGAAAACGTTCCAACCTCGATAAGGCGCTCTACCGAAGTTTTATCCAGAAGAAAACTCCCTGGCTGGCAGTCAAAATGCACTACAAATCATCATTTCCAGATAATCTTGTGGCCTTGCATCATTTTAAAGGGGGTTATGCCGGTCTGTCAAAAGTGGAGAATAACCACGTAAACTGTTGTTATTTAGTAACCAATCGCGTTTTTTCCAAATATAAAAACATTGAAGAGTTTCAGAAAAAAGTGATGTGTGAAAATCTATATCTGAATACATTTTTTAACGAGGCAGTGACAGTGTTTGAAAAGCCATTGACCATTAGTCAGATTTCGTTTGAACGAAAAAAACCGGTTGACAATCACATTTTTATGATTGGTGACAGTGCCTCGCTTATTAATCCTCTTTGCGGAAACGGGATGGCGATGGCTATCAAAAGCGCTAAGATACTCGCTGAAACTTTTATTGAAAACAAAAACGCTTCACAGACTCAATTGGAGAGAATTTATTCCTCTAAATGGGAAAAGGAGTTTTCAAAACGATTGCGGGCAGGAAGACTACTTCAAAAGGTAGTTATGAACCCCAATTTACTCACAACCGGAATGTGGATCAATGATTTTTCTAAAAAATTGATTCCTTTTTTAGTCTCAAAAACACACGGTCAACCCTTTTAAAAAGAATATGCATATAAATACAACCCATAGAACAAACCAAACCGAATTGATGGACAATCCCAATGTGGATAAGCAGGCATTGCTTAAAGCTTACAAGGATATCAACCATGTCAATACTTTTCTAGGTGGAAATAAAATCACTCTTGACGGGATTTTAAAGTTAGAAAAACAAAACACACCAAATGCACCCTTGCATATCACCGATATTGGCTGTGGAGATGGGGAAACCTTAAAAGTTTGTGCTAAATATGCTCTTAAAAAGAATAAAAACTGGATCCTTTCAGGAGTAGATATCAACCCTAAAACAATTGGTTTGGCAAAGGAAAACACAGCTGCCTTTCCTCAAATATCTTATATTGATGCGGATGTATTTTCAGAAGCTTTTGCGGAAGTGGAAACTGATATTTTTATTTTTTCTTTAACACTGCATCACTTTAACGACACCGAAATAATGACTATTTTAGGGAAGGCAATTCGACAGGCAAAAGTGGGGGTGATGATAAACGATTTGCAACGCAGCAGTATCGCTTATCGCTTGTTTCAAGTCTATAGTTTTTTCTTTTTTAAAAGTGAAATCGCCATGCATGACGGACTGGTATCTATACTCCGAGGTTTTAAAAAAGACGAATTAGAAAGGTTCAAAACCCATTTCGCGCAAGC
>DAINOA010000060.1:0-13109 GCA_036735625.1 Planktosalinus sp.
ATGGAAGCATCTCATTAATTTATATATCTTTTAATAAAATATCAAAAGGGAGAACACTATATTTGTTTTATAAACACAAACATTTTTAACTATGAAACGACTATCAATTATCTTATTTTCATTACTTTTTTCGATCACCACATATTCCCAGGGAGTAGATTTTGGGATTAAATTTGGGGCAAATTTTGCTAATATATCTGATGCCTCTGGTCTTGATAACAAAACCGGTTTTCACGCAGGTGCATTTGCTGCCTTAAAGTTTAATGACAAAGTAGCTTTGCAAGGAGAACTCTTGTATTCACAACAAGGAGCCAAATTCAGCCCGGGAGATTTTAACCTTGACTATGTCAATGTTCCGGTTATTGTTAAATACTACCTGGTGCAGGGCTTAAACATTCAATTGGGACCACAGTTTGGATTTTTAGTAGATGACAATATTAATGCAGGTGATGCAGAAGGAGTTGACTTTTCTGCAGTGATGGGAGTGGGATATGATTTGCCATTTGGATTGCGAATAGACGGGAGATACAACCTAGGTTTAACTGATGTTGTAAAAAATGATAATGGGAAAAACCAGGTCTTTTCAATTGCTTTGGGATATTCATTTCTATAAAGTTATTCACATTTAAATTATTAGAAGGCTGCAATTTATGTAGCCTTTTTCATTTATTAACATAAGGCAAATGACATATTTTATCGTTAAAAGTTAAATTATTCATTTTTTTTTATACTTTTGATTTATTAACTAACAAACTATATATTATGAAAAAAGTTTTACTTATTGCTGCAATCGCAGTTTTTGGATTCACTTCTGTACAAGCTCAAGAGGCAGTACAAACCGCTAAAGGTAAATGGCTAGTAGAGGCCAACACCGGATTTGGAGAATCACATTCTGGAGATACTTCTATTAGATTTAGTTCTCAAGATGGTTTCTCACAATACAACATCGGGTTAGAAGGCGGTTATTTTATTATGGATAATCTTGCTTTAAAAGCTGGTTTAGGTTACGGCGGTGTTAGTATTGATAATGTAGATACTGATGACGTTTTCTCTTGGAAATTTGGAGGTAAGTATTATATTATGGGCAACATCCCTGTTGGTCTTGATTTAAACGGATCTTCAGTAGGTGATGCATCTCCAATGTGGGTTGGATTACAAGCTGGTTATGCTTGGTTTTTAGGAGACATGGTGAGTATTGAGCCAGGTCTTCGTTACGGATTAGGCATGAATGAAGATTCTGGTGATGGAGATTTTAACGTTTTTAGTTTGAGAATTGGATTTGCATTACATTTTTAATGTTGAAAAACATACATCCTTAGGAGAGCAATTGCTCTCCTTTTTTTTTTAACTTTACGCACAACTTTAATATTAATAGAATGAAAAAAATACTAATATCCATTTTTGTACTTGTTTTTTGTGCGATTTCAATGCAAGCACAACAAAAACAAGGTTTAAAACTTGAAGGAAGTCTGGGAATCCCTACCGGTGATTTATCAAACGGTTTGGTTTTTGGCTTAGGAGCAGACCTTAGTTATCTTTTTGATGTTGGAGATTCATTTCAAGCGGGTCTCAATGTTGGTTATCATAACTTTTTTGCAAAAACTGATGGTACCTTACCTCCAACTCTGAATGGTAAAGGACAGGATTTTCAATTTGTACCTTTAGCCGCTACTGCACGTTATTATGTAACCGAAGATATTTTTGTTGGAACAGATTTGGGTTATGCTTTCGTGCTTATAGACGGAGTAGATGGTGGGTTTCAATACAAGCCTAAAGCGGGCTTCAGTTTTGGATTGATCGCTACCACGCTTTCATTCAGTGGTATTTCACTGGAAAATGAAAGTTTTAATTCCATAAATCTGGGATTTGAAGTTGCTTTTTAATTATTTATTTTGAAAATCATCATCATCAACGGGCCCAATTTAAACCTTCTCGGAAAACGGGAAAAAGACATCTATGGCTCCAGAAGTTTTGATGATTTTTTTGTCGAAATGCAATTTCAGTTTCGAGACCTTAAACTCACTTATTTTCAATCAAATATAGAGGGTGAACTCATTGATAAAATTCAGGAAGTGGGTTACTCTTATGATGGGATTGTTTTAAATGCAGCAGCATATACCCATACTTCAGTGGGCATTGGAGACGCTGTTAAAGCCATTGAAACTCCGGTTGTTGAAGTGCATATTTCAAATACATTTTCAAGAGAGGATTTTCGCCATAAATCCTATATTGCGCCAAATGCGAAAGGAATCATTGCCGGCTTTGGACTTCAAAGTTATGAATTGGCGATTCAAAGTTTTTTGAAAGGGAGTTAGATGCTGGGTGCTGGGTGTTAAGTAAATTAAGCATAAAACTTGAAACCCGAAACCTGAAACAATTATTCCTTCCACTTAATATTACACCCCAAACTGGGTTTTTGGTCTTTTCGCTGAGGGCTGTTACTAAGTAGATTATCGAGCGCCTCTCTCAAATCCCTGCCTGTTACTTGTATGCTGTTGCCCGGTCGCGAGTTGTCCAGTTGCCCGCGATAAGCCAGCTTTTGTTCATCGTCAAACACATAAAAATCTGGAGTACAGGCTGCATCATAGGCTTTGGCTACCTCTTGAGTTTCATCATATAGATACGGAAAAGGGTAGTGGTCTTTCTCTGCCAGAATCGCCATTTCTTTTGGGCTGTCTTGCGGGTAATTCTCTACATCATTGCTGCTTATAGCTACAAAACCAAAACCTTGAACATGATAGTCATTTGCAGTGCGAATCACTTCATCAATTACATGTTTTACAAAAGGACAATGATTACAAATAAACATCACAACAAGCCCGTGTTTTCCATAAACATCATTCATTGAAACATATTCGTTTGTCACCACATCAATAAGCTTAAAATCAGGTGATTTTGTTCCTAAAGGTAACATTTTGGATTCTGTGCGCGCCATACTCTAATTTTTGATGTTCTAAAATACAATTTTTAGATTTTAAATAGGTCAACTTTATAAATCTTTGTGAAATTTTTGGAGAACAATGAGATTGATTGTAAATTTAAGAACATTAAATCTCATCAAATGAAAACATCTTACAATACCCTTTCAGAATCAATTTCAGATTTCCAGCAAAAGGGATATACCGTTGATTTTAATTTGACTGAAAATCATCTGGAATCAAAATCGATTAAGCAAAAGTGGAAAGCAGAAGAACTCACGGTCGTTAAATTTTATCGATTTGAGGGCGAGTCCAACCCTTCAGATAATTCCATTTTGTTTATTATTGAAACCAAAGATGGAAAAAAGGGACTGCTGGTTGACAGTTATGGCGCTCAACGAGGAGCAATTTCTTCAGAACTGATTCAAAAACTCAAAATGGATACCCAAAAATGACAACGATTAACTGGAGCCAATTTACCGCCATTGATATGCGTGTGGGCACCATTATAAAAGTTGAACTGTTTCCTGAAGCCATTAAACCTGCTTATAAACTTGCTATCGATTTTGGCAAAAGCCTGGGTATTAAAAAAACATCTGCACAACTCACCAAACGCTATATTCCAGAAGAATTACTCAACAAGCAAATTGTTGCAGTAGTCAATTTTCCACCCAAGCAAATTGCAAACCTTATGAGTGAATGTCTGGTTCTTGGAGCAGTTGATGAAACAGGTGACGTTATATTACTTGAGCTTAACGCGAAAGTTGATAATGGATTGCGTATTGCATAGGGTAAATGCATTAATTAAAACTACATCAAATTTCCAAAAAACACTGCGTTCATTAACAACTTGTTGGTTCCAAACCAAAAGGCTCTGAAATTTGTATTTTCAGTAAATAAAATCACTTTTCCTCTTCCTAAACCGGCTGCTCTAAAAGCGGAGGTATTACCAAGTTCTTTAAGAGTTTTTTCGTGAATATAACCACTCATAAGGGGTGCAGACGTAAACTGAATGGGGTTGTTGAAACTTTGTTCATCCGGCTCAAGCATTAGAGATGAATTTTTAAACAATGGCAATGTATTGTTTTTATATCCAAAGTTTACCGGATGTGAGCGATCAATTTTGGCTTCAAAAATAGCGCCTCCTATACGTTTTGCACCAAAATAATCCCTACGTTCTTCAAAAGATACATCTATGGCAGTATCCTGAGTGCTTTTAAACTTTAATTTCATAATATCGTTGCTGTTTAACCACTGTGCTGCATTTTTATATCCAATTAAAATACCTCCGGCTCTAATCCACTCTTTCACTTTTTCTGTATCTTCTTTATCAAAAGCAGAACCCCAGCTGTTAGGTAAAATAATATGTGTGTAACGGCTTAAATCGCTTCTCCCAAAATTGCGTGTATCTAATTTTGTAATGGGCATGTCATACCGTTGATCAAACAAATGCCAAATTTCACCAGCATCAGAAGGGGTGATACCATCGCCCACCATGAGTGCTACTTTGGGAGCTGTTATTGTTTTGAAATTGTTACTTCCCAGATTAATCCCTTCAGTCAAACCGGTACTAACCGGTATGATATTGATATGTGATTTTTTAGCAATATCATTTAGAGCATTTGCCAATTCCGTTTTGCTGAGTGTTTGATTTTGTATGGGGATAAGTATGGTTCCATAATCATAGGCTTTTCCATTAAGCGAAAAGGTTTTTAAGCCTACTTTAGCTAGTATTCCTTTATCTAAAATTAAATACAATGCTTTTGGGGAGTAGTATTCATGCCATTCCATCAAGTATGCATAATCTGATGTTGGTATGTTTTGTATTTCACGCAAAACAACTTCTTGGATTTCGTCCCCCACTTGATTGAGAGGTGCATTTTCGCTATAATCGAGGTTGAATGCCAAAGGGTATGTCCAGGCAGAGACATCATAAAATAAACTATCTTCAAATTGAGTGCGTTTTTCAAAAATGGCATTGATGAGTCTGGCCTGTCTTTGATTTTTTGGAACTATATAACTGTGACTTTTCTTGTAGTTTTTTCCGTTGTGGCTAAAATCATTTTTTATTTGATGTACTTTGATTTTATGCTGTTGCAAAATTTCTGCAAGATGATAGGCTTTGGCAGCATCTTTTTCATCACCAAAAACGATTGCGCCGGCATTTGCTTCTTTGCGGGCATCCTGATAAAATTGTCGCTGGTAATTGAGGAGTTTTTCGCGTAAAGCGATTCCGGCATCAATGGTAGAAAGCGAAGTGACAAACTGATTTTTGACGGTAAACGGGAAAGTAAGTAACCCATTATCACTTTCCTGGGCGTGTCCTCTTGAGGAAGCTTGCTCAAAAAGGATTCCTATACCACCGTTGATGTCAGGAAAAGTGGAGCCTTTTCCATAATAAAAATCGTCAAAATCTTCTTTTGCATAATACAGACTTCCAATTTTGTCGAGTGCATTTGCGTGAAATTGTGCAATGTCACCTGTTAAATCCTGATTTTTTTGAGGTGTCAATGGGTGTGTTCTAGATGGAATTCCGGGTTGGAAGAAAAAGGTGCTGTTTGTTCCCATTTCGTGGTGGTCTGTGAGAATGTTTGGCATCCATTTGTGATAGGTTTCTATACGTGCTCTGCTGTCTGGCATTTGAGCGGGTAGCCAGTCACGGTTCATATCAAACCAGTAGTGATTTGTGCGGGCTCCCGGCCAGGATTCACTGTATTCACGGTCGTTTGGATCGGGATTAATGTTTTTGCTTTTGTGCATATTTACCCAAGATGCAAATCGTTGCAATCCATCAGGGTTGAAGGAGGGGTCAAAGAGGATAACTGCA
The DNA here is from genome assembly GCA_036735625.1 of Planktosalinus sp. Lineage (GTDB taxonomy): Bacteria > Bacteroidota > Bacteroidia > Flavobacteriales > Flavobacteriaceae > Planktosalinus. The sequence continues at coordinate 5,746 of DAINOA010000060.1, forward strand.
TTTTTGAGAATATTGTCAATTTTTGGACCTTGGGCAGCAGCAAGATAATAGGCTACAGCCAGTGCAGCGTTTGTGCCACTGGGCTCATTTCCGTGAATGGAATATCCCTGATTGATTATAACAGGCATTGAAGAAATGTCAACCGAACCGGCATTGGGACCTGATAGTTGCAAGTGATTTTGACGAATTGTTTCCAGCTTACTGTGATTTTCAGGGGATGTGATTGTAAGTAATATGAGTGGTCTTCCTTCAAAGGTGTTTCCCCTGTTCTCAATAATGATGCGGTCACTCGCTTCAGCAAGTGCGGTCATATATTGAACCAGTTTATCGTGGGTAATATGCCACTCTCCAACTTCATGACCTATGATGCTTTTAGGTGTTGGGATGGAGGTGTCGTATGTTACATCGTTTGGAAGGTAATAATTTAAGTCTAAAGGTTTTTCTTGTGAATATAGAGGTAAAGTAACTAAAACGAATAAAAGTAAAAATCGAATCATAATAAAAAATTAAAGGTAGGGGCTAAAGATAAAAAAAACCGCCCTAATATGTAGAACGGTTTTGAGTTGAATACTAATAAATTGATGTTAAATATCTTCAAAATTGATGTCTGTAAAACTTTCTGAGCTTTTTTTCTTTTCGACTTCATCTTCAGATTCAGAAGAGTCAACGTCAGTTTCTTGTTTAAAGTCTTTTTGATGCCGTTCACTAATAACTTCTTCCCCCTTTTCATTGATAATATAATCTATCATTTCATCAACGTTTTCTTTAAAACTTACAAAGTCTTCTTTGTAGAGATAAATTTTATGTTTTTTGTAATGAAAAGACCCATCGTCATTGGTGAATTTTTTACTTTCGGTGATCGTTAAATAATAGTCACCGGCTCTGGTTGCTCTTACATCAAAAAAATAGGTTCTTCTTCCGGCGCGCAATACTTTTGAATAGATTTCTTCTTGCTCCATCATATCGTTTTCACTCATAGTCTAATTTGTTTTAAATTATTTCAAGTCAAAAATCTAAAAAAAAATAGTATTGAGCAACAAATTTTAGTTTTCTTTTTCTAAAAGTTGTTTGGCATAAAGTTCTTTATAGTAGCCGTCTTTTTCTAGTAGTTGATTGTGAGTGCCTTGTTGGAGAATTTGACCGTCTTTCAACACAATGATTTTATTTGCATTTTTTGCGGCAGCAATTCTATGGCTAACCACAATAGCCGTTTTGTTTTTTGAAAGTTTTTGCAGGTTGTTTAAAATCTTTTCTTCAGTTTCTGTATCAACTGCAGAAAGACAATCGTCAAACAAATAAATAATGGGGTCTTTAATCAATGCTCTTGCAATCGAAACCCGTTGTTTTTGCCCGCCACTCAACGTGATGCCTCTTTCTCCCAGAACGGTATCATACTTATTGGTAAAACCTAATATATTTTTATGAACTGAAGCTAGTTTAGCGGCGTTTACGACTTCTTCATCAGTAGCTTCTTCTTTGCCAAATTTAATGTTGGTTTTTATGCTTTCGCTAAACAGAAAAGCATCCTGTGGCACATAGCCAATGGCTCGCCTAAGGTCTATTAAGTTAACAGTCTCAATGGGTTTGTCGTCAATTAAAATTTTGCCTTGAGTTACATCATAGAGTCTCCCAATCAACTCGAGGATGGTAGATTTTCCTGACCCTGTAGGTCCCAATATTACAAGCGTCTCACCCGTGTTGATGGTAAATGAGAGGTTTTTTAAAGCTGTTATATTTGTATCGGGATAGGTAAAAGTTACATTTTTAAAAGTTATTTTACCTTTTATTGGGGTCTGACTTAAGGTGTTGTTTTTAACCTGTGGCTTTTCATTTAAAAATTCGTTGATTCGTTTTTGTGATGCTGCCGCCTGTTGAACCATTGAAGTGACCCAGCCCACAACTGCTACCGGCCAGGTAAGCATATTGACAAAAATGATGAACTCAACTATCGTCCCCAGTTCTTCAATTTCGCCATTAAGATATTGATTTCCCCCAATGTAAATAACCAGTAAATTACTGGCACCAATGAGTAAAATCATTAATGGGAAAAACAGTGCTTGAACTTTGACTAGATCTATGTTCTTATCTTTACTTTCATTGGCGAGGGTTACAAACTCTGAATTAATTTGTGGTTCAATAACATAGGCTTTTATAACTGAAACACCGCTAAAAGTTTCTTGAGTAAAGGTGGTGAGTTTTGAAAGATATTGCTGTACAATGGTACTCCTGTGATTAATTGCCACACTAAGACGATAAATAGCGATTGAAAGAATGGGAAAAGGGATGATAGTATATAAAGTTAAAGAAGGAGCCTGGCTGTACATATAGCTTATCACAACGATAAATAATGTAATTGTTTGAACGCTGTACATCAATGCCGGACCTGCATACATCCTCACTTTGGAAACATCTTCGCTAATGCGATTCATTAAATCGCCCGTTCTGTTTTGCTTATAAAACGCCAGAGATAAGACTTGGTAATGTTTGTAAATTTCATTTTTTAAATCAAATTCAATACGTCTTGAAACTACGATAAAAGTTTGGCGCATCAAGAAGGTAAAAAGTGCAGCAAATAGGGTAGCACCCACAAGTAGTCCAATATTAATCAACAGCTGTTTTTCAACAGCAGCCCGATCTCCCATCCCATTATTGATTGCATTTTCAACCAGCGTAACAGAATCTCCTATAAGTTTTGGAGTAATCAAAGCAAAAAGTCGAGCGCAAATGGTTATAAACAGACCCAAAAGGAGCATTCCTTTGTATTTGACAAAATAAGTGTTGAGATGCTTTAATTCTTTCATAAATAATTTCTTGTGCGGAAATTTACTGTTCTATCTTTGGAGGTTTTTGTCTGCTCATTTGGTCCTATCATAATTTCAAGATTCCATAAGCTGCAAAATAGGTTTGAATCAACATCATTGATATAATCAAACATTCAATCCCATTCAAAAATTTTGATTTAACACATTTTTTATAGAAATACATTAAATAAAGGACTACTTTTGCACCGCTTTATTGAAATAAGGTACATTTTTAATTTACGCTATAAATATTATGATTACAGAAGTAATAAAAGCAAATGAAATTCATAAAGTAGATCCTGTTTTTGGGCAACTTTCGTTTGATAATCATGAGCAAATCGTTTTTTGCAACGACAAAGATACTGGTTTAAAAGCAATAATTGGAATTCATAATACAGTTTTAGGACCTGCCCTTGGCGGAACCAGAATGTGGAAATACACCAGTGAATGGGAAGCTTTGAATGACGTTTTAAGATTGTCGAGAGGAATGACTTTTAAGTCTGCCATTACCGGTTTAAATTTAGGTGGTGGTAAAGCAGTCATTATAGGTGACGCAAAAACTCAAAAAACACCCGAGTTGATGAAGAAGTTTGGTGAATTTGTTCATTCTCTTGGCGGTAAATACATAACAGCAGAAGATGTGGGAATGGCCACAAGTGATATGGACTTAGTGCGCACAGTGACTCCTTATGTAACCGGAATTTCTGAATCCTTAGGAGGGGCGGGTAATCCATCACCCATTACCGCTTATGGGGTGTTTATGGGAATGAAAGCCGCAGCAAAGTATAAATTTGGCAGCGATGTTCTTGAAGATAAAACCGTTTTTGTTGAAGGAATTGGAAATGTAGGAGAAGCGTTAGTTGAACACCTCTCAAATGAGGGAGCAAAAGTGTTTATTTCAGATATAAGTCAAGAACGACTCGAGCAAGTGCGTGACAAATATGGTGCTGTGATTTATGAAGGAAGCAATTTATACCGGGAAGAAATGGATATTTATGCACCCTGTGCTCTTGGGGCAACAATTAACGATTCAACAATCAATCAAATAAATGCAAAAATTATAGCCGGTGCGGCAAACAACCAGCTTGCTGATGAGCAAAAACACGGATTGATGCTTAAGGAAAGAGGAATTGTTTATGCCCCGGACTTTTTAATAAATGCAGGTGGAATTATTAATGTATATGCTGAATTGGAGAATTATGGCAGACAAGAAATAATGAGAAAAACTGAGAATATTTACAATACCACCCTTGAGATTTTGCAGTATGCAGAAACAAATCAAATTACAACACATCAGGCAGCATTTAATGTAGCTCAAACGCGCATAGATGCTAAAAAAAAGGAAATTAATTCTTAATATTTTGAAACACTAAGTACAAAACTTTGATTGTGCTTAATGTTTTTATTTAAAGTTCTTAAAATAATTATGCTCACAAGAAGACATATTCGGGTAAAGGTGTTACAAGCTCTTTATGCATACAACAATCAAAGTCAAGCAAATCTTAAAGAGCAAGACACGTTTTTGATTAAAAGCATGGAAAAAATGCTCGACTTGTATTTGTTGATGCTATCAAGTATGCTGGCTGTTCGCGATCAAGCTGAAAACTTTCTGGAGATTTCAAAAAACAAACACCTTGCCACAGAGGAGGATAGAAAACCCAGTAGAAACTTTATCGACAATCAAGTATTGCTTCTTTTGGAAACAAACACTCACCTTAAAGAACTTCTTAAAAAACATAAGCTTAATAACTGGCAAAAAGATCACGAGTATGCCCAAATACTTTTCAGAGAATTGAGGCAAAATGCTACTTATCAAAACTACTTAGCGCTCCAAAAACCCACATTCAAACAAGACCAGGACTTTATCATTTATCTTTACAGCGAAATTATTGCGCCAAACGACCAGGTTTATGAATATCTTGAAGACACTCAAATCACCTGGACTGATGATTTCCCCATTGTCAATACAGCAATCGTCAAGATTTTAAAAGCGCTTAATCCTGTGGCACAACCAAAAAAATGGGTTCCAAATCTTTACAAAAATGATGAAGACAAGCAATTTGCAAGTCTGCTCCTTCAAAAAACAATTTCAGAGGAAGATGCTCTAATGAATGAAATAGAAGGAAAAACCCCAAACTGGGATCGGGAACGCATCGCAGAACTGGACTTAATTTTAATAAAAATGGCCATAACAGAGTTCCTGCACTTTCCATCCATACCGGTAAAAGTGACCATTAATGAATATTTGGAAATAGCCAAGGAATACTCAACCCCCAAAAGTAGCTTGTTTATCAACGGTCTCCTTGACAAGATGTCTAAAGAATACAGTTTAGAAAACAAAATAAACAAAACCGGAAGAGGCTTAAAGTAATCCATTTTTTTTATTAATTTAGCCCCGTTTAAAAATTAAAAAATAGTATTATGAAAAAATCAATTTTTATGGTGGCATTTTTAGCCGCTTTTACTTTTACATCCTGCAAAGAAAATGCTGCAGACAAGGTTCAAGAAGAAAACATTGAAGCAGCCGCTCAAGAAGCAAGCACTCAAAATGAGGCCAACACTCAAGCCACACCCGGCAAATATCCTGTTATGACTTTTGACAAAACAGAACATGATTTTGGTAGAATTGCACAAGGTACTAATGTAGAACACCTTTTTACTTTTACAAACACCGGTGAAGCACCTTTGGTTCTTTCTGATGCTAAAGCAAGTTGTGGGTGTACAGTTCCATCTTTTACAAAAGAGCCCATCGCTCCCGGAGATAAAGGTGAAATGCTTGTAAAGTTTAACGGAAGTGGACAAAACCAAAGAACAATTCCTGTTAATGTTACGGCAAACACTCAAAAGGGGAGTGAAACAGTAACCGTAAAAGTTTTTGTTGAGCCAAAAAGCTCATAACTCATTCGATATAATAAATAAAAATTATGGATGGAATCTTAGGAGGTCAATTGCCTTTTTTTATATTGATGTTTGTTGTGGTTTATTTTTTTATGATACGCCCGCAAATTCAAAGAACAAAAAAAGAAAAGCGATTTGCACAAGCACTAAAAAAAGGTGATAAAGTAATTACTAAAAGTGGTTTACACGCAAAAATTTTAGATATCAATGAAGACGGTACTGTCATTCTTGAATCGGGTGCAGGAAAAATGAAGTTTGAAAAATCTGCATTATCTATGGAAATGAGTGCCAAACTCGTTGAGACTTCCGCAAAGTAAAACATTCAATACATCTTCATATAAAATCGTCTAAGAAGTAATTTTTAGACGATTTTTTTATTGTGCGCTGCCTCTGTAAACATATTCAAAAGTTCGTGAAAAAATTAACACTTTTTAAAATTGGAATATATCCAAGTTTTGTAAATTTGGTTTATGGAAATGAGGCATACAGCAAAACTCAAAAAAGTAAAAAAACGGCACACGGCTGAGGTGTCAAAACAAACTGGATTTCCAAGTGCAGCAACACACTATGCAGAGCCAAGCATTGACTTACACAACGAGCTTGTTACCAATCAAGATGCTACTTTTTTTGTTAGGGTAGCAGGAAATGAATTGGAATATTTCCAAATATATAACGAAGATGTGCTCATTGTTGATCGTTCTCTCCCTCCGGCAAACAAAAGTCTCGCCCTTGTTGTGCAGGAAGGCGAGTTTCTCATTAAAGAAATACAACTTCAAAAACTCACGAGTGAATATGAACTCTGGGGAATCATTACTTATATTATTCACAAGACAAAATGATTGCTCTGGTTGACTGCAATAGTTTTTATGCCTCCTGCGAGCAAGTTTTCAGACCTCATTTGTGGGGAAAACCTGTTGTGGTGCTCAGCAACAATGACGGCTGTGTGATTGCAGCAAACCGCGAAGCCAAAGCACTTACCGATATTCCCATGTTTGAACCGGTATTTAAAATCAAAGAGCAACTCAGTAAAAACAAGGTAACAGCCTTTTCTTCCAACTATACATTTTATGGCGAAATGTCCCAACGCGTCATGAATATCCTGCATCAATTTTCACCACACATTGAAGTCTATAGCATCGATGAGTCGTTTATCGACCTCACCGGAATCATTTCTGCAGAACCCACTGTGTATGCCGCCGAAATAAGAGACCGCATCTTTCGTTACACCGGGCTTCCCGTGGGTGTGGGCATTGCCAAAACCAAAGTGCTCGCCAAAGTCGCTAACCGCATCGCCAAAAAGTTTCACAAACAACTCAACACCGTCTATGTCATTGATACTGAAGAAAAACGCATCAAAGCACTCAAGTGGTTGAAAATAGAAGATGTGTGGGGTATTGGCAGGCAGCATGCCAAGCGGCTTCAAAAAATAGGTGTGCATACCGCTTATGACTTCACAAAACTCTCTGCCGGATGGGTGCGCCGGCATATGACTGTGGTGGGTTTGCGCATCTGGGATGAACTCAATGGGCGACCGCGTCTCGGCATCCAGGAAATGCCCAAACCCAAAAAGGGAATCGGTACGGCTAAATCTTTCGGGAAACCGCTGGAAGACCTCAGTCTCATTGAAGAAGCCTGCGCCTATTACATTTCTGAAGTTGCCGAAGT
>DAINOA010000061.1:0-11914 GCA_036735625.1 Planktosalinus sp.
ATGAATCGCCAGATTGGCCGTGGAAAAATAAAAATGTACAACCGTCACGAAATGCTCGATTTAGTTATCGTTGACGGAAAAGCCCGAGGCATCATCGCCAGAAACCTGATTACCGGCGAAATAGAAAGACACTCGGCACACGCCGTTGTCTTGGGAACAGGGGGTTATGGAAACGTGTTTTTCCTATCTACTAATGCTATGGGAAGTAATGTGACAGCTGCCTGGAAAGCACACAAACGAGGGGCCTATTTTGCCAATCCGTGTTACACACAAATTCACCCCACTTGCATTCCCGTTTCCGGGGAACACCAGTCAAAATTGACTTTGATGTCTGAATCACTTCGAAACGACGGAAGAATTTGGGTGCCCGCAAAATTGGAAGATGCACAAGCCATCCGTGAAGGGAAATTAAAACCCACCGATTTAAAAGAAGAAGAAAGAGATTACTTTTTGGAAAGAAGATATCCTTCTTTCGGAAACCTGGTGCCCCGCGATGTGGCATCCAGAGCTGCTAAAGAACGCTGTGATGCCGGTTTTGGTGTCAATAAAACAGGAGAAGCTGTTTATCTTGATTTCGCAGCGGCGATAGAACGCTATGGTAAAGAACAAGCCAGGGTAAAACATTTGGATGAAAATGACCCTAAACTAGTGAAGAAATTAGGAACTGAAGTGGTGGCCAATAAATATGGAAACCTCTTCCAGATGTATGAAAAAATTGTGGACCAGAATCCGTATGAAACCCCTATGATGATTTATCCTGCCGTGCATTACACGATGGGTGGTATTTGGGTGGATTACAATTTGATGACCACCATTGAAGGATGTTATGCCATTGGAGAAGCCAATTTTTCTGAGCACGGAGCAAACCGTCTGGGAGCTTCTGCACTGATGCAGGGACTGGCCGATGGTTATTTTGTATTGCCATACACCATTGGGGATTATCTTTCAAAAGACATTCGCACCGGAAAAATCTCAACCGATTTGCCGGAGTTTGAAGAAGCTGAAAACAACGTGCGTTCGCAGATAGAACACTTGATAAATAGCAAAGGTTCTAAAACTGTTGACCATTTTCACAAACGCCTCGGAAAAATCATGTGGAACAAAGTGGGGATGGCGAGAAATGCAAAAGGATTGAATGAAGCCATTGAAGAAATTGCCGCATTGCGTGATGAGTTTTACAGAGATGTAAGAGTTCCCGGAACAGCAAACAGTCTTAATCAGGAACTTGAAAAAGCAATGCGTGTTGCAGATTTCCTTGAATTGGGTGAACTCTTTGCAAAAGATGCTTTACATAGAAATGAATCCTGTGGAGGTCACTTCCGTGAAGAATACCAAACTGAAGACGGCGAGGCACTGCGTGATGATGAAAACTTTGCATACGTTGCTGCCTGGGAATACAAAGGAAAGCCCAGTGAGGCTGTGTTGCATAAGGAAGAATTGAAGTTTGAAAATGTAAAGTTGGTCACAAGAAGCTATAAATAAGATTTGAGACTTGAGATGTTAGACATCAAACTAACTACTCACCTCTCACCACTAAAGTCTAAAAACATGAATCTTACACTAAAAATATGGCGTCAGCAAAACGCTGACAAAAAAGGAAAAATAGTTGATTATAAAATCAATGATGTTTCACCTGATATGTCCTTTTTGGATATGCTGGATATGCTCAACGAGCAATTGAATGACAAGGGCGAAGAGCCTGTTGCATTTGACCACGATTGCCGTGAGGGTATTTGTGGGTCCTGCTCGTTGCAAATCAACGGTGAACCACACGGTCCGGATCGTTTTATCACCACTTGCCAATTGCATATGCGCACCTTTAAAGATGGCGACACCATTTTTATCGAGCCTTTTAGAGCAAAAGCATTTCCTGTTATCAAGGATTTGGTTGTGGATAGAAGTTCGTTTGACCGCATACAGCATGCAGGGGGGTTTATTTCGGTAAATACTTCAGGAAATACGATTGATGCAAACGCCATCCCCATAAACAAACACGATGCCGACACTGCTTTTGATGCTGCTACTTGTATTGGTTGCGGGGCTTGTGTAGCGGCATGTAAGAATGCTTCTGCGATGTTATTTGTTTCGGCTAAAGTGTCTCAATTTGCTTTATTGCCACAAGGAAGGGTAGAAGCGACAGACCGTGTGTTGAATATGGTGCGTCAAATGGACGAAGAAGGTTTTGGAAACTGCACCAATACCGGTGCTTGTGAGATTGAGTGTCCCAAGGGTATTTCACTGGAAAATATTGCGCGAATGAATAGAGAATATCTAAGCGCTAGTTTGAAAGGGTAATTATTAAAGTATTTAAAACAAAAAAGCGCTGAGGTCCTGAAACAAGTTCAGGATTCAGCGCTTTTGTTATTTAATCTCTTTACCGTCTTTATCAATAAAGTGGTATTCGAGATAAGTGTAAGCATCTCTTGGTTGAATTTTCACCCATTTTTTATGCTCTAAAAACCATTTAGAACGTATCGATGGAAAACCTTTTGTTAAAAAGGCTGCTATAAAAGGATGTGTGTTTAAAGTTATCTTTTTATAGTCTTTTTTCAATAATCTTTTTAAATCTGCATTAATCCTGTCAACAATTAAAATGGGAGCTTCAATTTCTCCGGCTTCGCCGTTAGGGTCGAGCTCTCTAGTTTTAATATTCATTTCAGGTCTAACACGTTGTCGTGTAATTTGGATTAATCCAAATTTACTAGGCGGCAAAATTTTGTGTTTTGCCCTGTCATCTTTCATTTCATCACGCAAGTGATTGAACAGTTGTTTTCTGTGGTTGGGGTTTGCCATATCGATAAAATCGACAACAATAATCCCTCCCATATCGCGCAGGCGGAGTTGGCGTGCCAGCTCTGTTGCAGCGATTATATTGACTTCAAGCGCGGTGGCTTCCTGGCTGTCTGATTTGTTTGAGCGGTTACCGCTGTTTACATCGACTACGTGAAGGGCTTCTGTGTGTTCTATCACCAGATAAGCACCTTTACTTCCTGAAACTGTGCGACCAAAAGACGTTTTTATTTGTCTTTCGATACCAAACTTTTCAAAGATTGGTACTTTTGAGTCATACAACTTAATGATTGATTCCTTTTGTGGTGCAACTTCGTGCACATAATCTTTAATTTTTAAGTAAAGCACTTCATCATCAATGTAAATGGAAGTAAATGAATCGCTGAGTAAGTCTCTTATTAGAGATAGACCTCTGTTCATTTCACTCATAACCTTTGATGGGTGATGTGCATTTTGTAGCTTTTTACACATTGCAGACCAGCGGTCGAGCAAATTTTGTAAATCTTTGTCCAGTTCTGCTACTTTTTTACCCTCTGCTACGGTTCTAATAATAACACCAAAGCCCTTTGGCTTGATGCTCTGTACCAATCGTTTTAATCGTTCTTTTTCTTCTTTTGATTCTATTTTTTGTGAAATAGAAACCCGGTCTGAAAAAGGAACTAAAACAATGTATCTTCCGGCCAGTGATAACTCAGAACTTATTCTGGGCCCCTTGGTGGAGATGGGTTCTTTTACTATTTGAACCAAAATGGATTGATTTGATTTAATGGCATCACTTATTTTGCCATTTTTATCAATATCTTTCTCAAATGGGAAATTCTTTAAAGAGTATTCTTTAAGTTTACCTGTGCTTACAAGTTTTGTGAATTTTAATAAAGAAGGGAGTTGAGGACCTAAATCCTGATAATGCAAGAATCCGTCTTTTTCGTATCCTACATTAACAAAGGCTGCATTAAGACCCGGGACAGTTTTGCGAGTTTTGGCTATAAACACATCACCAACTGCAAATTCACTGTCGTCGTCTTCCTTATGTAATTCAATTAGTTTTCCATCTTTAAGAAGGGCAAAATCAACTTCTGAGGAACTGGATCTGATAAATAATTCGTAGTTCACTCTTCGTAATTTATATCCGCCCCGTTATTGCTTCTTTAAAATTGAAGTCTTATTCAGGACAGATGGATTAAACAATATTTCTCACAGGTTTCTCACCTTGTTGAGGCGAGAATAGTACCCGGTGAAACCTTAGATTGACTTACAACACTTTACCCAAAAGTGTTTTCGGTCCATAAAATTTCTTTTTCAAAGAACGTTTTGTGTTTTAAAAGAAAAAAGTAGTTAGAAACTACTTTTTCTTTTTATGGCGATTAGCGCGGCTTCTTTTCTTGCGCTTGTGGGTTGCTACCTTGTGTCTTTTTCTTTTTTTACCACTTGGCATAGTGTTTCTTTTTTAAGTTATTAATTATTTAACAACAACATTTTCCTTAACGCCTTCTACAAAAACTTTTGCAGGCTTAAACGCCGGTATGTTATGTGCAGGTATTTTTATAGTTGTGTTTTTTGATATGTTTCGTCCTGTTTTTTCTGCTCTCGTTTTGATTATGAAACTTCCAAAACCTCTTAGGTAAACATTGTCACCACCTTCTAATGAGGTTTTTACTTCTTCCATGAAACTTTCTACAGTTGCTTGAACATCTCCTTTTTCCATTCCTAGCTTTTCTGAAATTTTAGCTACGATATCTGCTTTTGTCATTCTAAAATATTTTAGGGATTAAAATTAATTTTTTTACAAGACCGCAAATATAAGGATTTTAAAATCAACAAAACAACCCTAAGCTATTAAAAAATAAACAGATATGTGTTTTTTAAATAATTTTGACATTGGTAATGTAATCCTTTTGAAAACCTATAAAATTGTTGAATATCAAACTTTTATAATAAAAATGACCTGTCAAGTTTTTAAAACCTGACAGGTCTGAAGTGTAAATAGTTACCTCTTTTTTATTTTAACCAATTTTTCATAGCTACTTCTTTACCAATAATTGAAGAAAGATTGTCGATAGCTACTCGTTCTTGCTTCATGGAATCGCGATGCCTTATGGTTACAGTGTTATCTGAAATGGTGTCATGATCCACTGTGATACAAAAAGGCGTACCGATGGCATCCTGACGTCTGTAACGTTTTCCGATTGCGTCTTTTTCATCATAGGCTACTTGAAAATCCCATTGTAACTCATCTATGATTTTATGAGCAATTTCGGGTAAACCGTCTTTTTTAACCAAAGGTAAAACAGCTGCTTTAGTTGGCGCGATAACCGAAGGAATTTTTAAAACAATGCGTGTGCTTCCATCCTCAAGGGTTTCTTCTTCCAGTGCTTTACTAAAAACCGCCAGGAACATTCTGTCCAAACCAATGGAGGTTTCAATGACATAAGGCACATAGCTTTTGTTCAATTCGGGGTCAAAAAACTGCAACTTCTTGCCTGAAAATTCTTCGTGTGCTTTCAAATCAAAATCAGTGCGGGAGTGGATGCCTTCCAGTTCTTTGAATCCAAAGGGGAAGTCAAATTCAATATCGGTAGCTGCATTGGCATAGTGTGCAAGCTTTTCGTGGTCGTGAAAGCGGTAGTTTTCTTTGCCTAAGCCCAAAGACATATGCCAGTTATAACGCACTTCTTTCCAGTACTCATACCATTTCATTTCGTCGCCGGGACGCACAAAATACTGCATCTCCATTTGTTCAAATTCACGCATTCTGAAAATAAACTGTCTTGCAACAATCTCGTTTCTAAAGGCTTTTCCGGTTTGTGCGATCCCAAAGGGCACTTTCATCCTTCCGGTTTTTTGCACATTGAGGAAGTTAACAAATATTCCCTGAGCGGTTTCGGGACGCAAGTATAAGTCAGTGGCTTTGTCTGCAGAGGCTCCCAGTTTGGTGCCAAACATCAAGTTGAATTGCTTGACTTCTGTCCAGTTTTTGGAGCCGGTATCAGGGTCTGAAATTTCGAGTTCTTCGATTAGAGCTTTTACATCTGCGAGGTCTTCATTTCCCAGAGACCTTGCCATGCGCTCAATGATTTCTTTTTGTTGGGTTTTGTATCTGATTACGCGCTCGTTTGTTGCGACAAATTGTGCTTCATCAAAACTTTCGCCAAAGCGATTACGCGCTTTTTCGATTTCTTTTTGGGCTTTTTGGTTGATTTTTTCAACATAATCTTCAATCAAAACATCGGCACGGTAGCGTTTTTTAGAGTCTTTGTTGTCAATAAGTGGGTCATTAAATGCATCAACGTGACCCGAAGCCTTCCAGGTAGTGGGGTGCATTAAAATAGCAGCATCAAGGCCCACTATATTTTGATGCATTTGCACCATGCTTTTCCACCAATATTCACGAATGTTGTTTTTGAGAAGGACCCCGTTCTGTGCATAATCATATACCGCATTGAGCCCTTCATAGATCTCACTGGAGCCAAATATGAAACCATATTCCTTGGCATGTGAAACGACTCTCTTGAAATGTTCTTCTTTGTTTATCATTTGGCAAAAATAAAAAAAACCACTGCGAAACAAGCCGAAGTGGTTTTTATTTTTCTCGATAATTGAGAATTAAATTCTAAGCAGCTATCTCAAGATCCAGAGATAATTGCCTAGAATGTATTGCAATCTTATCTTGAAATAGTTTGTAAACAATTCTTTCTACTTTAAACTGATGGTAGAATTGGCTACCAATCTCGGTCCGTCAAATACATTGATGTAATAAGTGCCGGGTATTAAATCACTTTCAGCGGCATTAACAAGCACACACACATCCAGCTCTTCTTTATCATAAAACACATTTGAAGTGGCGCTGTAAGTCAATATTTTATCTTCAAAATTTACTACAGATTTTTCTCCCAGCACATTGTTTTCCGGATTAATTACCTGAATAAAAAGAAGTTTATCTCCACTTTCTGCAATTTCGTTTGCATTAAGTGTAAAGCAAGCTCTCACTTTATCAGCCCTTCTAGCGCGGTCTGTTTCGGCAATTTTACCGTTGTTTCTCACTTGTACGCCTTCTCCTTTTAATCGGGAAACCTTTAATGCAGAACCTATTGCAACAACTTGAGCGAGTGCTTGATTTTGTAATGAAATAGAATCTACCTTTTTAACGCTTTCATCAAGGGCAACAGTAGTACTGTCTCTTTCTGTTCTTAGGATTTCAGCGACACTTTGAAGACTGTCTGCTCTTTTAAAAAGAGCTTCTTTTTCTGATTTGAGTTGGCCTATTTCAATGCGATAGCGTCTTATCAAATCTACATTTGCCTGCGCTCCTTTGACTGAATCCAGCAATTGTTCAATTCGGTCTCTTGCCTCAATAAGTTCTCTGTCTTTTGTTTGATTTTCCTCGATGGCAATATTGTAATTCACAAGTAATTCTTCCAGTTCCTCCTCAATATCCATTTTTTGGATTTCTAAATTTGTAGTGTTTTGCTGGTTATCAAGGTACAGTTTGATCGTAAAAACGGTTAAAGCAATTAGCAAAATTGCTAGGATACCAATTAACCATTTTAATTTTGAGTTTCTGTTCTCTGTTTCCATTTGGTTTGATTTAAGTTTTGTGATGTATTAGGATATTGCTAAATTAGTTGAAGTTATTTTAATATGTCCTTTATAAAACGATAAATAATGAAAAATATATGTTAAATATTTTTTTTCCAAAACTGTGCAGAGGTTGTCACAAGGAGTTGAGTGCAAATGAACTTGAGATTTGTGTCGTGTGCAGACACGAGTTACCTCTTGCGTGTTTTCATTCTTCAGGAAGTGATGAAATGCTTCAGTTGTTTTATGGGCGGGTTCCTGTTGTAAATGCAACATCACTTTTTTATTTTAAAAAGAATAGTCTTACACAAAAATTTGTTCACGCATTAAAATATAAAAAAGTAAAAATGATAGGGGTAATTTTTGGTGCTTGGCTTGGAGAAGAGCTAAAACTCATTGATGATTATAAGGATGTTGATGCTGTTATACCCGTACCTCTACATAAAAAGAAATTAAGAGACCGGGGTTTTAATCAGGTGGAAGGGTTTGGAAAGGAAATTGCAAAAGCTCTCGGGGTATCTTACATTGATGATGTTTTGGTGAAGGTTACTCCCACAAAATCTCAGGTTTTTAAAGAGCGTATTTCAAGAATATTTAGTCAGGAGGAGGTTTTTACTTTGCAAAACGCTTATAAAATAAATGGAAAACATTTACTGGTGGTTGATGATATTATTACATCTGGGGCTACATTGGAATCATGCTCTGCAAAGCTCCTAAAGGCTGATAATGTGCGACTGAGTTTTGCTACAATAGCCATTGCAAAATAGAATTTGTTTTTTACATTTTCATTTTCAGACATCAAACAACTTCATTGATATTTTTTGCATCTTTGCAATATGAAGGGTAAATTTCTTTACATTATTTTTCTTGTTCTAATGTCATTATCATTTGTTGATTGTGCAAAGCGTGGAAACCCAGACGGGGGAGCTAGAGATACTATTCCACCGGTACTTTTGAGAACTGTGCCGGAAAATTATTCAACTAATTTTAAAGGGAATGAAATCACAGTTTATTTTGATGAATACATCAAGTTAAAAGACCTTCAACAACAGTTGATTATTTCACCTCCTCTTGAAAATCAACCCACAATAACCCCTTTTAACACATCAAAAGTTTTAAAGATAGTAATCAACGATACTTTAAAGGAAAATACAACTTACAGTATCAATTTTGGCAATAGTATTGTTGATAATAACGAAGAGAACCCATTTGAGTTTTTTAAATTTGTTTTTTCTACAGGGACTTATATTGATAGCTTAAAAGTTCAGGGAACAATTACTGATGCTTTAAAGATTAAACCGGAAGAAAAAATAACTGTTATGCTTTATGGGGTCGATGAAAACTTTACAGATTCCATTGTCTATAATAAAAAACCTCTATACGTTGCAACGACTCAGCGAGATCCTGAAACCTTTGAAATTGAAAATATAAAAGAGGGCACCTATTTACTCTTGGGACTTAAAGACAATAATTCAAATTATACTTTTGAACCTAAAATTGATAAAATTGGTTTTGTCACTCACTTTATTGAGATTCCCACAGACACTACTTACCAATTAAATCTTTTCAAGGAGATTCCTGAGTATAAACTGGCGAGACCCTCTTCCTTAAACAGTCAAAAAATACAATTTGGTTATGAAGGAGTTGGAGATTCATTGAAAATTAAATTACTATCAAACCAGCCAGATGATTTTGAATACAGTATCACAAAAGATATAAAAAGTGATTCATTATATTATTGGTTTAAGCCAAAAATAGATTCTGACTCTTTACAATTTCAGTTAACAAATAAGGGTCAGGTTGATACATTAATGGTAAGAATGCAAAAAACAGAAAGAGACAGCTTAAGTCTTTCTGCAATTAAAACAGGGGCTTTGGCTTTTGATGAACGTTTTCAAGTTACTGGAAGAACCCCCATAAAGAACGTTGATAAAAATTATATTGAAATTGTAGATAAGGATACTTTATCAATACCCTATGAAATTGATTTTGACAAAAAAATGAACATCCTTAGTATTGATTTTGCAAAAACAGAACGACAGCTTTATACCATTACCTTTTTTCCCGAGGCGATAACTGATTTTTATGGAGATGTTAATGACACCATTTCTTTTAATGCAAACACCCGCACAAAGGCCGATTATGGGTTTTTAGCTTTCAACTTAGAAAGTACAAAATCTTTACCGGTCATAGTTCAACTTGTCACAGAAAATGGCGAAGTAAGAAAAGAGATTCTTGGAATAGAAAAACAAACCACTTTTAATTTTGAAAACATTATTCCGGGGAATTATTATGTTAGAATTGTATTTGATGAAAATCAAAACGGGAAATGGGATACCGGTAATTTTTTAAGGCGAGAACAACCTGAAGAAGTGATTTATTTTCCAAAATTATTAGACATAAGGGCAAACTGGACCTTGAATGAAACATTTAGTATAGAGTAAAGAAAGACCCGCAAACTTGCGGGTCTTTCTTTAGTTTAAAAACTAGTTGATTAATTTTACATTGAAGCAGGATAAAGCGTGATGTAATCTCTTGCTTTAACAGGAGGCAGGGTTGAACCATACTTTGCGTTGATTGCTTTCATAAATTCATTTGCAAGAAATGCATAACCTCTAGCTGTTGGGTGAACACCGTCTAAAGAGAAAGCTCCACCAAATACTAAATTTGCATTTAAGGTAAATTCATCAAAGGCGATACCGGTTTCAGCCACCTCATTTAAGAGTGCAAAAGAATCTACAAAAGCAAGTCCTTTTTGATTGGCAACACTTTCGATAATCTGGTTGAAAGCAGCAGTTGCTGTTATAACATCTTGTTGTTCTTCTGGCGTCAACACCCATTGATCTTCAAGGGGAAAAGTAACACCATTCACAGCGAGTTGACCAGCAGTAGCCGGAGGCACACCCAAATTGACTAAGTCATCAAATGCTTCTTGATTTAATTGTCCAATAATACTTGAACTTGGTAAAACCAATAGGTCCTGGGCAGTTGCTTGTCTTGCTTGGCCATAAAGACCTGCAAAGAGTTGTGCTGTAAGAGGATCTGCACCCCCAGCGATCAAAGCTCCTGCTATTTGAGCACTCAGATTTTGTAAATTTTCATCTTTAATAACAACGGCACTTTGCCCGTTTGGATTAAAAACTATTTGTCTTTCAGGAACACCCAGTGCAACAAATACTTGATTTAATCCTGCAAAAGTTTGATTTAAAGTGGGAATTAAGGGGCCAAAATTTGGGTTGTCTGAGCTTAAAGGATTGTGAGGTACAGTTGTAAAATAGGGAATACTAGTTACATTAGGAATGTTTGCCACAACACCCTTTGCACCTCCAGCAGTCATTGCATCTACAATTCCTGAATAAACCTGAGCAAAAACATTTGGGTCTGTAATGTCGTTTGAGCCATAAGTTGATGGGTCAAAGTTTCCTGCTTGATTTACTCCATCTCCACCACTAATAGCGTAAGAAAGTACATCATTATTACCAACCCATAGTGAAAAGAAAGTGGGTTGTTGAGAGACTGCATCATTAAGAATAGTTGCGTTTGGGCTACTTGCAAATCTTACGTAAAAAGGATTTGCCTGACCTATAGGAACACCAGCCACATTTCCATAACCGGGAGCTATAATGTGAAAACTCTTAGCTAAGGGCACACCCATATTGTTAAAGGGGCCACTTAAAGTACTGGTAATTTCTGTTGATGGTGCGCCAGGAACCCTTTCAGGTGCTGAGCCGTTGAAAAACAATCTGTTGGGAGCAATTATATTCCCTCCAAGTGTTAGACCGCCAAGATTATCTCCCATAATTGGTTGTGTGAATTCACCTCCACCTGCAAGAGCAAATTGCTGAGCAAGAATGCTTGCCATAGAGTTTTCCTGTCCTGCAATAAATAGAGCACCGTCTGTAAAACCGGCAGTTAAAGAGTTTCCAACAGAAACATATTTAGAAAAATCTGCTTCGCCAGAAACAACAATGATCTGTTCATCATCTGTAGAAATGCTATCGTCGTCAGAATCACACGCTATAAAAAGCGCTCCAACAAACAATAACATCCATTTATATTTATTAATTTTCATATTGTTTTAAATTTATTTAGTTATAGATTATTGATTGATAAGGAAACATAGTATTGAGTCCCTATAAGACCTGTTCCAAAAGCAGTAAAGTATTCATTGTTTCCAATGTTAGCAGCTCCCACTTTTAATGTGGATTTGATAACAGGTATTCTATAGTTTATTTGAGCATCCACTACAGAATAAGCCGGTACATTTCCGTCTGCAAAAGTTGCTTGCCATTCAAAAGCATCACTCCATCTGTAATTTATGTTAAAACCTAGGTTTTTTACAACATCTGTATTACCAAAAGAGGCTTTTACTTTGTGTTTTGGAGTGTTGAAGCTTGTTCTGAAATCGGGCGCTGAGGCTTGATCAAAATCTTCTTCCGCAAAGGTATAATTGATGTCAAAATCAAAGTTTCCAAACACTTTAGTTCCCACACCTATGGCAGCTCCATACGATTTAACATCTGCTTCAGAGTTGGTATAGGTTTGAAAC
>DAINOA010000062.1:0-11860 GCA_036735625.1 Planktosalinus sp.
GCTCCAAAAACGCATTAACGCGTTGAGGAGGTATCTTTGACATAGATGCCAAACAAGTTGAAATCACTAACGAAGAAGAAAAAACCTTTGACCCCAACTTTTGGAACAATGCCAGGGAAGCAGAAGCTTTTATGAAAGTATTACGCGTGAAGAAAAAATGGGTTTCAGATTATTCCAAAGCCGCTACACTAGCTGAAGATGCTGCTGTTCTTTATGAGTTTTTTAGAGAAGGTGAAGCCTCTGAATCTGAAGCACAAAATGCCTATAACAGAGCCCTCGAGGTCATCGAAGACCTTGAATTCAGGAATATGCTTTCTGAAGAAGGTGACTCCCTGAGTGCTGTCCTTCAAATCACAGCAGGTGCCGGCGGTACCGAAAGTTGTGATTGGGCAGCCATGCTGATGCGTATGTATATGATGTGGGCTGAAAAAAACAGCTTTAAAGTAAAAGAGCTTAACTACCAGGAAGGGGAAGTTGCAGGCATCAAAACCGTAACTCTTGAGATTGAGGGGGATTTTGCATTTGGCTGGCTCAAAGGCGAAAACGGGGTACACCGTCTGGTGCGCATCTCCCCTTTTGACAGCAATGCAAAAAGGCATACTTCGTTTGCTTCGGTATATGTGTATCCGCTTGTGGATGACACCATTGAAATCGAAATCAATCCTGCAGATATTGAAATCATTACGGCCCGATCCAGTGGAGCAGGTGGTCAAAATGTAAACAAAGTTGAAACTAAAGTACAACTTACCCACAAACCAACAGGCATTCAAATTAGTTGTTCTGAAACCCGGTCGCAGCACGACAACAGAGACCGCGCCATGCAGATGCTTAAATCGCAGTTGTATGAAATCGAACTGCAAAAGCAATTATCCCAAAGGGAAGATATTGAAGCCGCAAAGATGAAAATTGAATGGGGTTCACAGATAAGAAACTATGTTTTACATCCCTATAAACTCGTAAAAGATGTGCGTTCCGGTCACGAGAGTGGCAATACAGATGCCATCCTCAACGGAGACATTAGTAGCTTCTTGAAGGCTTATTTAATGATGATGGGTCAGAAGGAAGATGAAGGGGGGTTGTAAAGTTTGAGCTACGAAGTTAGAGGTACGAAGTTAGAGGTACGAAGTTAGAAATACGAAGTTGTTTCTACAGTTAAAACTATTTAAGTAAAATTTGAATTATTATGAAAATACTCCACAATCCGCGTTGCAGAAAGTCTCGTGAAGGCTTACAAATAGTAGAAGATTCTAAACAGGATTTTGAGGTTGTTCTTTATCTTGAAAATCCGCCGTCAGAGCAAGAGCTAAAGTCCATTATTTCCAAACTCGGGATTTCGCCCATAGAGCTGGTGCGAATAGGCGAGGCCGAGTGGAAAGAAAACTTCAAAGGAAAAACGTTATCTGACGACGAAATCATCAAAGCAATGGTTTCTTACCCCAAACTGATTGAACGCCCCATCGTGATAAAAGGAGATAAAGCCGTTGTGGGTCGTCCCCCGGAAAAGATTAAGGAGTTGTTATAGTTTAGGTTTTTCTGCAATATTTTGTTTAATAAACGAATAAAATACATTAAGAAATTAAGAAACATTAAGTTACTAACTCTTAACTTATTAATGTTTAAAATCACTTAAGCTGCTTCATAAAGCCAATTAATGCTTTTCTGATGTCGTGGCTCATTTCTTCCTGAGAGGGTTCATAGACACTTAAAACACTTTCGTTTTCCGGTGTAAGAAAAGGAATATCAAAACCTCTTAAAAGATAATCACTAAAGGCTATTGTGTATATTTTATTGGGATCGATTTGGTTACCGGCCAGAAGCCACTCCCCTTTTTCATTTTGAGAAAAATTATAGCGCTGTAAATAGGCGCCGGTTCCACGAGCTTGCCTTCCATAGACAAGAACTTCAGTTAATAAACTTCCTTTGAGTTCAACTTTCAATACACCACCTCCAAAAGGCAAAACCCTAAATATATCTATGGATGTTATAACACCCTCAAGCATATCATCAATTCTAATAGACCCCCCATTCACAAGTGCTCCATCAACTTCATAATTAAAAGAAGCTGCCATTGCCTCGGCGATAAAGCCACCCAGGTTGGTTTGAATACCGCGACTTGCACTGTCTGTTCCGTCAAGAGGTACATTTGTAAAATAGATTTGCTCATAAGGGTCATCAACCACTTTTTTGATTTCTGCTTCTAAAATAACATCCCAATCTTCAACAATTTCTTGAACAAGTTGTTGTGAAGGCACCTTTTCATCAATGGGAACCAATTGGGAATCTATCACAAGGCGATTTTGGTTTTTATAAAATGTGAGGGTGTGCACATAAACTGTTTTTGCATTAGCATCTGCCTTAGCTATTTTAGCATTTCCGGCGTCAAGCAACATGTTGTGGTGTTCATGACCTCCCATTAGTAATGAAATTCCGGGTAGTGTTTCCGCCAGTTTTTTATCTTGCGAAAGTCCCAAATGTGTCAAGCCAATAATTATATCTGAGTTTTCTTTTAACTCTGGATAGACTCTTTGAACCGACTCCAGGTAGTTTTCATAAGCCACATAAGGCTGCGGATTTGAATCCAGTGTCACTCCAAAAAAACCTAAAACCACTTCAGTTCCATCTGCATCAGAAATTAGTAGTTGATAGGTTTCCTGTATGGGTTGTAAGTGTCCATTTCGAGCAATCGAAAAAGGGGTGGCTTCACCATCAATGAGTTGTTTTGCATTGGTAGCAATCCATTGAAAATTGGATTCATTCAAACGATTTTGAAACTCCTCTTCTTTCAAATCAAACTCATGGTTTCCAAAAGTTACCAAATCAAAATTCATTGCATTCATCACTTCTATCATTTGTTTTCCCATAATACGCTTTCCGTCATGACGCATGGTTCCCAGCAACGACGGACTCAAAAAATCACCTGCCATAACCATAAAACTATTGGGCTCCACTTGTTTAATTGAGTCTGCAATGTGTGCAACACGTGCCATTCCGCCATAAAGTCCGCCGCCTAGTGGAGCGATTTCATAGACATCATTCAACTGTATAAATTTAAACGTAATGATTCCGTCATCTTTGGTAGTTGAAGTAACGGGGTCTTTGGTTTTACAAGAATTGAAAACCAGTGCAATCACGGCGACTGTGAAAAATAATTTTTTCATTTTAATGGTATTTAGTAAATATTTTTGTGGCTTCATTATGGGCACTTTCAAAAGATAACCAGGAAACATTGGTATCGGCTTTGGCTACGGTAAAATATGACAAAAGCTTCTCTGTG
Source organism: Planktosalinus sp. (assembly GCA_036735625.1). Taxonomy (GTDB): domain Bacteria; phylum Bacteroidota; class Bacteroidia; order Flavobacteriales; family Flavobacteriaceae; genus Planktosalinus. The sequence goes on from DAINOA010000062.1 coordinate 3,275, forward strand.
GGCATATTGCCTGTAAGTTCGTCTTTTGCCATCGGGCAACCGCCAAAACCCTGAATTGCTCCATCAAAACGGTGACAGCCTGCTTTATAGGCGGCATCTACTTTTTCATGCCAACTGGAGGGAGTAGTGTGCAAATGTGCACCAAATTCTATGTTTGTAAACTTGGGTATTAAATTAGAAAAAAGATACATAATTACTTCAGGAGTGGATGTGCCTACAGTATCACTTAGTGAAATAATTTTCACGCCCATTGCTGCCAACTTTTGAGTCCATTCTCCAACAATATCAACATTCCAAGGGTCGCCGTAAGGGTTTCCAAAACCCATCGATAAATAAGCCACCACTTCTTTTTTGTATTTATGTGCTATGTTGAGAATTTCTTGCAGAACAACTAAAGATTCGGCAATGGTTTTATGGGTGTTCCGCATCTGGAAGTTTTCAGAAATGGAAAAGGGATAGCCCAGATAATTGATTTCAGGAAAGCTAGCAGCAGTTTCAGCTCCACGCACATTGGCGACGATAGCCAGCAGTTTGCTTTCAGTCTTTGTAAGGTCTAAGTGCGACAGCACCTCTGCTGTATCTGCCATTTGGGGTATAGCTTTATGCGAAACAAAACTACCAAAATCAATAGTATCAAATCCGCAACGCAATAACGCCTGAATATACTGTACTTTTTTTTCTGTGGGAATAAAAGCCTTGATGCCTTGCATGGCGTCTCTGGGGCATTCGATAATTTTTATTTTTTGGCTCATAAACAGAAAAACTGCCGAGGTTTAAGGGATGTAAAAATACAATTTCTTTACGGAAGAAACAGAAAAACCGCAATACCTATAAAAACGATGATTTGCAACCATTTAAAAAACATACCGGCACCTTTTTGCTTTTGCAAAAACAAAGAGATGCGTCCAGAAAGCAATGCAATTAAAGAAAAGATACTAAACGAAATGACCATAAACAATCCTCCTAAAATATAAAACTGAACGACTGTATTGCCGGAAGGGTCCCAAATAAAAGCAGGAAAGAAAGCCATAAAAAAGATGGTTACTTTTGGGTTGAGAATATTCATTATCACGCCTTGTTTAAACAATTGAATATGTGAATGTTTAGCAGCTTCTTTTGAAGTAATCATCAAGGTATTTCCGGCTTGATACACTTTAAAAGCGAGATAAAGTAAATAACAAGCTCCGGCTATTTTAATGAGAAGAAAAGCCATTTCTGATGCCAATAACAATGCAGAGACTCCAAAAGCCACAAGCGTGGTGTGAACGATACATCCTGAAATGAGCCCGGCGGTGGTGGCGATGCCATAGGAAGTGCCGTTTGTAATGCTTTGGGTGAACACATAGACATTGTCGGGGCCCGGAGAAAATGCTAATCCTGCGGAGGCGATACTAAAGGAAATGAGGAGTTCAAGCATAAATTATGCTTTTATAGATTTCAGTAAAGCCCTATTAATCTCTTTAATCAACTGCGGCCCTTCATAAATAAACCCCGTGTAAAGTTGTACCAGGCTGGCACCGGCTTCCAGTTTTTCAAGAGCATCTGCTGCACTGTGAATACCTCCCACCCCAATGATTGGAAAAGCTCCATTGCTTTTGTCATGTAAAAACCGAATCACCTCTGTTGATCTTGAAGATAAGGGTTTTCCGCTTAATCCTCCTGTTTCTGATTTATTTTCAGAGCGCAGCCCCTCACGTGCTAAGGTGGTGTTTGTGGCGATGACCCCGGCAATTTTAGTAATTTTTAAAATATCAATGATGTCCAGCAGCTGATCGTCAGTTAAATCGGGGGCTATTTTAAGCAGTATGGGTTTTTGGTTTGGTTTGAGTTTGTTTTCGTCCTGAAGACGTTGCAATAACTTTGTAAGCGGCTCTTTGTCCTGGAGTTCACGTAAATTGGGTGTATTGGGCGACGACACATTCACCACAAAATAATCAACGTGTTCATAGAGCGTGTTAAAACAAATCAGGTAATCATCAACGGCCTGTTCATTGGGTGTTGTTTTGTTTTTACCGATGTTTCCGCCAATAAGCACACCCTTGTTTTCATTTAACCTTCCCACGGCATCCACTACCCCGCCGTTATTAAAACCCATTCGGTTAATGATGGCCTGGTCTTTTTTTAATCGGAATAATCGTTTTTTTGGATTCCCTTCCTGAGGCTTTGGGGTTAGGGTTCCTATTTCGATAAAACCAAAACCAAAATTGGACAGTTCGTTGTAAAGTTTGGCATCTTTATCAAACCCTGCTGCAAGTCCAACCGGATTATTAAATGTAAGTCCAAACACATTTCGCTTTAAGCGCTCATCTTTTACTTCAAACACGCTTCTAAACAAACATGAAAACCCTAAAACACTCAAAAACCGTATCATTTTGAATGTAAAATGATGCACAGATTCCGGGTCAAAAAAGAAAAGAATGGGACGAATGAGTAGCTTGTACATGGAATTTGAATAGGGTGTAAAAATAGTGAAAATCGCAGAAACAATAAGGAGGTCATTTTGATTAAATTTTTTTTTGAGTTTCATAAATTTCTAATGCTCTAAGCGTGACGGATATCATAGTAACAACCCATATTTTCATTAACTTTGGGATTAATAAATTGAGAGTATGGCAAGCGACAAATCCTTTTTTAATAACATCAGTTCATTTTTTGAGGAACTTGGTGATATGACTCGTTTTGCCGGGCGGTTTTTCAAAGAAGCTTTGAGCCCGCCTTTTGAGTTCAGGGAGTTGCTCAAACAATGTTATTATATGGGCAACAAATCATTTTTTTTGGTTGGTGTGACCGGTTTTATTCTGGGTGTTGTTTTTACCCTACAAACACGGCCCACGCTGGAAGAATTTGGCGCAGAGGCTTATATTCCTTCTATGATAAGCATTTCGATAGTTAGGGAAATTGGCCCTGTAATTATTGCTTTGATTTGTGCCGGAAGGATAGGTTCCAGCATTGGGGCAGAACTGGGTTCGATGAAAGTTACAGAGCAAATTGATGCCATGGAGGTTTCCGGAACAAATCCATTTAAATTTTTAGTAGTTACGCGCATTGCTGCCACAACCTTGATGATTCCATTACTGGTTATACTGGGTGATTTTATTGCTTTGATTGGTTCAGCAATCATTGAAAATATGAAAGGGGATGTTTCATTTCAACTATATTTTAATCAGGTATTTAATTCATTGGAGTTTAGCGATTTGATGCCTGCAACAGTTAAAACTTTTTTCTTTGGTTTTGCCATTGGACTTGTGGGGTGCTATAAAGGATACAACAGTAAAAAAGGAACAGCGGGTGTGGGGAAAGCATCTAACTCGGCCGTGGTGTACACCTCTATGTTGCTTTTTATCATCGATTTTATAGCCGTTTTTGTATCAGATATATTTTATTCTTAAAAGATGACAACTAAAATTATAAAACCCGTCTTTGCCTCAGAAGAGATTGTACTCAGCATCGATAGGTTGTACAAAGCCTTTGGCGACAACAAGGTATTGAACGGCTTTAGTTTGCATTTAAAGAAAGGGGAAAATCTGGTATTGATGGGGCGCTCAGGATCGGGGAAATCGGTTTTAATTAAATGTTTGGTTGGATTAATCAAGCCTGATAGTGGAACCATTGAAATTTCAGGAAATAATATTGCAGACCTGGAACAAAAGGAAATGGATGAACTAAGAACAACTATAGGATTCTTATTTCAGGGAAGCGCCTTGTATGACTCCATGACCGTGAGGGAAAATCTGGAATTCCCCCTGCGCAGGCATACAAAAAAACATTCGCAAAAGGAGATAGAAGCATTGGTCTTTGAAACTCTAGAGAGTGTGGGTTTAAAACATACTGTTGATTTGATGGCGGCGGAACTTTCAGGCGGCATGCAACGACGCATCGCACTGGCAAGAGCATTGATTTTAAAACCTAAAATAATTATTTATGATGAACCCACCACCGGACTGGACCCAATCACTTCAAAAGAAATTATAGAATTGATGAACAACATACAAGAACAATATCAAACCTCATCGTTAATTATTACACACGATGTTGATTGTGCCCGTGTGGTATCAAACAGAATTATTCTATTGCTCGACGGTGTCAATTATGCCGAAGGGTCTTTTGAAGAACTATCGACATCTAAAGACGAAAAAATAAAAGCATTTTTTAAATAAAAATTATGAGTAACACAGCACAGAATTTCAGATTGGGCATTTTTGTTTTTGCCGGGTTATTTATTTTTATTTTGGCTGTCTATTTGTTGGGAAACAGACAAAATATGTTTGGAAATAACGTAAAAATAAGCTCGGTTTTTAAAGATGTAAACGGATTGCAAATGGGTAACAACGTAAGGTTTGCCGGAGTGAACGTTGGAACAGTAAGGGGAATTACAATTCTGAGTGACACCGCTATTTGTGTCGATATGTTCATCAATGAAAAAACAGCACACCTTATCAAAAAAAATGCATTGGCAACCATCAGTTCAGACGGTCTTGTGGGCAGTATGATAGTAAACATCATTCCCAATGACATTTTTATTGAAGAACGTATAGATACCGGAGATACCATAACATCAATTAGTAAAATTGCTACTGCAGATATGCTCACCACATTAAACACAACCAATGAAAATGCAGCATTACTCACTCAGGATTTATTGAGAATTACCAATACCATAAACAAGGGCGAGGGCTTATTGGGTGCATTGATAAAAGATGAGTCAATGGCTGATAACTTAAAAGCAAGTCTAAACAATTTACAACAAACAACAAATCAAGCAAATACCTTGATGAACAGACTTAATCAAATGATAGCCGATATAAACTTTGACGAAAGTGTGGCAGGCTTGTTACTAAATGATAAAGAATCTGCTGACAAGCTGAGTCAAATGTTTGAAAATTTGGAATTATCTGCCAAACAAATTGAAGAAATGACCAAAAATCTAAATACATTTTCTGAAACTTTAAAAAATAATGAAGGTTTATTAAACTATACACTACACGATACAACAGTAGTAAAAAGTCTGGATGCCACATTAAAAAATGTAGAAGAAGCCAGTGACAGATTGAATGAAAATATGGAGGCTCTTAAACACAATTTCCTGTTTAGGGGTTATTTCAGAAAACTGGAACGTCAGGAAGCAAGAGAAGAACGCCGACAAAATTAAAATATCATGAAAATCGAACATTTGGATGAACGTGTCAATGAGTACAAAAATTCCATCAAAACTGTGGTGGAAAAACGACTGCTTTGGAAAAAAACTACTAAAAAACTCATTGTCAACACCCTAAAAAAAGTCGAAAGCAACTACCCCATTGGCTGGCAGGTTCAGGAATTGAACTGGATTCACAGTAATGAAGCGGTCAATATTACATTTTATTCCTTTCCGCCGGATATGATTGAAATAACCCGCCAACTTCACACATATCAGTTTTTAAAAGGCTCTTCTCTGGTTTTTACACAATTGGAAAATGGAGATATCAGTATATTAATCCTCTTTGCTATTGCTGAACGCACCCTTCCTTCTGATGATGACTCTGAAGATCTGGGCACTTTTAGTCCTGAACAAATTACAGAACCGATGATTATTGAAAAAATTGATGCATTTTTAAAAGAGGTTATCAAAAAAGACGTGTCATTACCCGGTGGAAAAGTTGGATTTAGTAAAGAAAAAAACTAAAGATTATCCAGCAAGAGGTTTTTGAGTTTAGCTAACAATATCAACTCAGATTTATTTTTGAAAGCAAATGAAGAAGCCAAACCATCTGCGGTTTTCCAAATAATTTGTTTTACTTGTGAATTGAAAATAGTTTTATTATCAAGAAAGTAAAACTGAAAATCTTCAAAGCAATTATTGGCATTTGCATTATTTTCAAGAAGCCTGTTGAATTCATTTAACACCATATTTAATTGACTTTTATTAAAAAGATTGTTTGTTTCTTTATCTCTTACAAAAGCAGTGTTTAAAAACTCAATTTCTTCGTTGGTCACTTCCCTATCAACAGCGGCTATAGCATAGAAAAGGCCACCGATGTTTTTACAAAATACCTCGTCAAATTGTTTTTTTGAATTTCCAAATAGATTAAAAAGCATATACCACAAAATTAATCAATATAAACTACTTCCCATTTACCGTTTGGGGTTTTGACTGCTAAAAGGTTACTTGAAATATCTTTGGCTTCAATTGAAGGTGCTTCCAGTAGTTTTTCTTTGGAAAATGCAAGTGGAAACGGACCGCAGAGATACTTTGCAATATTACCTTCTCTATCGATTAAAACCAAATCATAAAAATAGCTAACAACACGCTTACCCAGAGGTTTGCTGTCTCCAAGTACTTCCTCACTAAGTTTCAAAGCAAAAGCATAACCGTCCTTAAAGTTTGAAACATTTAGAAACTTATGCTCTATGATAAGATTTCCATTTGCATCAATAAAGCCATAATAGTTAATTCCTTCTTTTGTGGTTTTTACAATCGCTCTTTCATCTATCATTAACGGATATTTAACCGATGCAATTCCCAGGTCAACAGCAAGAGTTACCTTTTCATTATATATGAGGTCGTTCCTTAAATTCACAGAAAGAATACCTTTTTCATTTATAAAGCCCCATTGTCCGGAAATATTAACAGCTGCATAACCGTCTTCCATAGGAGCAATAAAATCTGCGTTTTTAACTATTTGCCCAAAGACAAAAAGCGGAAGAGCAAATAGAATTAGTGTGTTTAGAATCATTTTCATAATTTTATAAATTAAAATTTCATCGATTAAATTTAAATCATTAAAAGTTAAGCATATATGACTTATATCATTAACTTGAAGATTCCTGAACTAAAGAGGTGACGATAATCATACTTAAAACAAACTTTAAAGCTTAAATTTGAGGATATAAACCATCACAATGAGAAAAATAGCCATTCCAACAGACCTTTCAGAAAATGCTAAAAACGCCTTTGAATATGCAATGGCTTTATTTAATGAGTCTTCTATTTTTTATATTTTACACGCTTACGCGGAAGCTGTTTATCTACCAGAAACATTAAGTTTACCTGAAAATGAAGTTGAAATTAAAAAAAAGGAAATAGCTGAAAATTGTGAAATGGAAATAAATAAACTCATTGAAGAAATGATAGAGAAGTTTCCGGAATCAAACCACCAATACAGAGTGTTAACAAATTGTGGTTATTTATTGAATGAGGTCAATCAACTTGTAAATAGTGAAAACATTGATATTTTGGTTATGGGAACCCGTGGAAAGACCAACGACCGAAATCTTACATTTGGCAGTAATACGCTTCAGGTATTAAAACAAGTTCAATGCCCTGTTTTATGTATTCCTGAAAATTATACATATAAAACACCAAAAAAAATACTGTTCCCAACCAATTATATGATTCCCTACCAAAAACGCGAATTAAAACTGGTGGATGAAATATGCAGTTACTACAATGCTGAAGTGCACGTGCTCTATGTGTCAAATTTTGGATTGGTTTCAAAAAGACAAAAAACAAATCAGGAGTTTTTGCAAAAGCAACTTGATACAGACTCCATTCATTTCCATCAAATTGAAGAATCCAGTAAAACCAATATTTTTAATGAAACCATTGATAATAAGGAGATTGACATTTTGGTTATGGTGAATTCAAGACGAACCTATTTGGAACATTTATTTACAATTTCAACCATAGATAAAGTGAGCTTAAAACCAAAAATTCCCTTTTTGATTTTACAAAACTTCAAAAGAAATTAAAACATCAACAGTCATGAAAAAAATAATCCTACCCACAGATTTTTCAGAAAATGCATACAACGCAATTTCCTATGCACTCCAACTGTTTAAAGAAGAAGAATGTACTTTCTACTTACTAAACACATACACTCCGGTTTTGTATGATAGTGAGTATATGTATCACAACCCCACTGTTTCTTTGGATGAAATTTATAGTTCTAACTCAAAAAAAGGACTAAAAAGACTGGAAAAAAGAATCAAAAAAGAGAACAACAATCCAAAGCACCGGTTTGAAAAATTGTCTGTTTTCAACTTCCTAATTGACGAAATAAATAATCAGATTGAAGAAAAAAACATTGATCTAGTTGTTATGGGAACCAAAGGAGCTACCGGTGCACAGGAAATTCTTTTTGGCACACAAACCATTCATACAATAAAAAAATCAAAATGCCCTGTGCTTGCAATTCCATCAGATTACGAGTTTAAGTCTTTAAAAAACATATTATTACCCTCAGATTTGAGTATTGGCTTTAGGGAAAATCAATTGGAAATTCTTAAAAACATCTCAACAAAAAACCAGGCAAAAATCCACATACTTCATGTGATGCAGGACGCTGATCTTAACGATATACAGAAAGAAGGTAAAGCTGTTTTAACATCCTTTTTTAAAAACAATTCCGTTCAATTTCATTTTATTGGAGACCAGGACATTCAGGAAGCCATCAATGGTTTCCAAAAAGACCATCAGGTAGAAATGCTCTCAATGATTAATAATAAACATTCTTTTTTTGAAAATTTGTTTTTTAAACCAATTATTCACAAAATTGGGTTTCACATAAAAGTTCCTTTTCTGGTTGTGCCTTCAGGAAAATACAGTGT
>DAINOA010000063.1:0-11497 GCA_036735625.1 Planktosalinus sp.
ACAGCTACCGCAAACATTGAATAAATAAAAGTATTGTTATTATTGATATCGCCTTGATTGTATTTCATTCAAGGCGTTTTTTTTCGGTCTAAAATAAAGTATCTTAGCCAGGCGTTTTGTTTTTTTCAAATGTGCTTTATAAAACAAGTAATTTTAGTGTAATTTTTCAAAAAACTATTTTAAGAAATGAAATTCAGTCTTTTACTTTTATCTGCTTTACTCATTTCGCCACTTTACACTATAGCACAATCAACCATGATTGAAAAGAGTCAAACAATAGATTCACTGTATAGAGAAGATCAAATATACCTGGGTATTACAGTGAATTTTTTAAACGAAAGACCTAAAGGAGTTGTAACAGAAAGTTTTGTGGGAGGCATTAATTTTGGGATTTTAAGGGATATGCCATTAAATAAGAAAAGAAATGTTGCCATTGCAGCTGGTTTGGGTTATGCCTATAACAACTATGGACATAGTCTTTTTATGGGCAAAGAAGAAACCGGAGAATCTGTTTTTATAGTACTAGACGATACCTTTAATTATGATAAAAACCGATTTGAAACGCACGAAATAGAACTTCCCGTTGAACTAAGATGGCGTACCTCAACCCCTGAAGAATACAAATTTTGGCGTATATATGGAGGCGTTAAACTGGGCTATGCCTTTCATTTTAAATCGGTCTTTAAACAGGATGGCGAAAAATTGAGAGAAACTAAAATTGACGAATTTGAAAGATTGAGATACACTGCTTTTCTAAATTTTGGTTACAATACCTTCAACCTTCAGGTTCAATATACAATCAACTCTTTTTTCAATGACAATGCACAAATTGATGGTGTGCCCATAAATATGACCGCCATTAAACTAGGTCTTATGTTTTATATTTTATAACCAATAGTTTACCAATATAAGTTGAGGAATAAAACCTAGCAAGAATCCAAAAATCAACTCGACCGGGGTGTGAGATTTAGTATGCAGTCTTGAACTTGCCACCCAGCCATTCAGCAGGAAAAGAATACTTATTGAGACCAAAGTATTTATTTTAAAATGAATACTTAAAGCAATCAAAAACATAGTCACTCCTGCAATGCCAATCATATGTAAGCTCACTTTAAATTTGACTAAAACGAGTACAAAAGCAGAAGTGGCTGAAATGAGTGTTGCCACAAAAAAGTAATACAACTCAGGGTAGTGGTATGGCTCAAACACCATTTTTATTACAATTACAAAAAGAAGACACTGCAACATTAACGGAAGCCTGCGTTCACTTACCTCCTTTAAATGAATAGAGTTAATGATTCCCAAAGTTTTGAGTAGAAAAAAAAGCAATACCGGAATTAAAAAAGTAAGAATGAATACCACCAGTAATTTAGAGTACATCATTTCCAGAATGATAAAACGAGGAGTCACCCTAAAATAAATCGCGACCCCAAAAAGAGGCATCAACAATGGATGGAATAGCCAGGCTCCTATTTTTAAGAAGCCATTCATTAGATTTCTTTACGCATTCTGGCAACAGGTATATCCAGTTGCTCTCTGTATTTTGCAACAGTACGCCGGGCAATGGGGTAGCCTTTTTCTTTTAAAATCTTTGCAAGTTTATCGTCAGTGAGTGGTTTTCTTTTGTTTTCTTCGCCAATTGTGATTTCCAGTATCTTTTTAATTTCACGTGTAGATACATCCTCACCCTGATCGTTTTTCATCGATTCTGAGAAAAACTCTTTGATAAGCTTTGTGCCATAAGGAGTGTCAACATATTTGCTGTTTGCAACACGAGAAACAGTAGAAATATCCATATTGATTTCGTCTGCAATGTCTTTTAGAATCATGGGACGCAATTTGCGCTCATCACCGCTTAAAAAATACTCTTTTTGATAATGCATAATGGCATTCATAGTTACATAAAGTGTTTGTTGGCGCTGTTTTATAGCATCAATAAACCATTTTGCTGCATCGAGTTTTTGCTTAATAAACTGAACGGCATCTTTTTGAGATTTTGATTTTTCAGAGGCTTCTTTATAACCTTTGAGCATATTGGTATATTCTCTGGAAACGTGAAGCTCAGGAGCGTTTCTTCCATTGAGGGTGAGGTCGAGCTCACCGTCCACGATACGAATGGCAAAATCCGGAATGATGTGTTCTACAATTTTATTATTTCCTGAATAGGTTCCGCCGGGTTTTGGATTGAGTCGTTCTATTTCATTGATAGCCCCTCTTAAGTCATCTTCGGTGATTTCAAATTTTTGAATTAATTTATCGTAATGTTTTTTGCTAAACCCATCAAAAGCTTCATCTAGTATGCGTATCGCTAAATTTACAGTTGATGTGGGTGTTTTTCGCTCCAGCTGAAGCAATAAACATTCCTGTAAATTACGGGCACCCACTCCTGCCGGGTCTAAATCCTGAACAATAAGAAGCACTCTTTCAATAGCTTTTTCGGTCGTAAACACGTTTTGCGTAAAGGCCAAATCATCCATAATGTCTTGAATGGGTCTTCTTATATAGCCACTTTCATCGATACTTCCTACCAGAAATTCAGCGATGTCTTGCTCTTCTTCTGTGAGTTGAAAAGTGTTGAGTTGTGTTTGGAGATACTCTGTAAATGAAACACCGGAAGCATAGGGCATTTGTTTTTCTTCATCATCTGAACTGTAATTATTTGCCTGGAGCTTATAATCCGGCACGTCATCGTCACTTAGGTATTCATCTATATTGATGTCATCTGCTTCAATATGTTCACTGTCGCTTTCATACTCGTCATTACTAAAATCATCATCATAATTTTCCACTTCATCTTTACCGCCCTCCAGCGCAGGATTTTCTTCCATTTCTTGTGAAACGCGTTGCTCAAACTGCTGTGTAGGCAATTGTATCAACTTCATCAACTGGATTTGTTGAGGTGAAAGCTTTTGAGATAATTTAAACTGTAAGTGTTGCTTCAGCATTTTAATTCTTTTGCAATCCTTAAATTACATTAGTTTGTTTATTTAAACAAGTGTTTTTGATTTATTTCTTTATTGCTACCCATCTTTTTTGCATACAATAAAAACCAATGGCTCCAATAACATACAAAACACTATCAATGGGATCTGAAGTGTATCGCTCATTTACTTTTGGTAAATACCATTCAAAATACAGTATGTAATAAAGCGTCATGCTTGTTATAGCAAAGATAGGAATAGTTAGTTTATTGTTTTTCTTAATAAACTGTAAAACTATCAGGCAAATTGTCAAAACCAATGGGATACACAAAAGGTTGTTGTAGTAATTATTGATTAATTCAGGAAGTTGAAAGCCAAACTGTTGCAGTAAATAAACCGTAAGCGCTGTCAGAAACATAATAATCACTATGGGTTTTTTAAGCAACATCATGCGGCAATGGCTGCAAACAACCAGGCAATAAAGGCACCAATGGCCATTACAATAAACCAAATACCATACAGCAGTTGAAAAAACAGGCGAATAAAAATGTTTTTGTGATTGCGGTTGCGCTCAATAAAAAGTTCAAAATTACTTTTGACGCGGTTTCGTTCTACTTCTTCTCGTTCTTCAACTCTTTTTTTATCACTTAGTTCCCGCTTATGTTTTGGATTGATGAGTTCGCCACAATTTTCACAATAGTCACGATTGGTATTAAAGTGCCCGCAATTACTGCATTTTATTGTGCTTTGGAAGGTCAAAAAGTTTTATTTAAAGTTTATCACTTATTGGTGCTTCACTTTGCCAAAAAGGCACCAAGTTTCACAAAGAAATTGTTTTTATTTTCGCTAAAACTCTGCGTTCAAAGGAGTTCTAGGATAAGGAATTACATCTCTCACGTTAGTCATTCCGGTAACAAAAAGCACCAATCGTTCAAAACCAAGTCCAAACCCACTATGGATGCAAGTGCCAAATTTTCTGGTTTCCAGATACCACCACAATTCCTCTTCATCGATGCCCATATCTGCTATTTTTTGTTTCAGCACCTCATAGCGTTCCTCACGTTGTGAACCACCCACAATTTCACCAATGCCGGGGAAAAGAATGTCCATCGCTCTTACGGTTTTTTTGTCATCGTTCAAACGCATATAAAATGCTTTGATTTTTGCGGGATAATCAAATAGAATCACGGGACATTTAAAATGCTTTTCCACCAGAAAACGCTCATGTTCACTTTGTAAGTCTGCTCCCCATTCCTCAATAAGGTATTTGAACTGCTTTTTCTTGTTGGGTTTTGATGCTTTTAAAATATCAATGGCTTCGGTATAGCTCACTCGCTTAAAGTTGTTTTCAAGGATGAATTGTAATTTTTCCAACAAGGGCATTGGGCTGCGTTCAGCTTCGGGTTTTGTTTTGTCTTCTTCTATTTGACGGTTTTGAAGAAAAGCCATATCCTCTTTGCAATGGGCCATTACATAGTTGATGACATATTTGATAAAGTTTTCTGCCAGGTCCATATTGGCGGCAAGGTCATTAAATGCAACCTCAGGTTCTATCATCCAAAACTCGGCAAGGTGTCTTGAGGTATTTGAATTTTCAGCTCTGAAGGTGGGCCCAAAAGTATATACCTGCCCCAGACCCATGGCATAGGTTTCTGCTTCAAGCTGTCCGCTAACGGTCAGGTTGGTTTCTTTTCCAAAAAAGTCTTCCTTAAAATTGATGCTGCCGTTTTCATTTTTTGGCGGATTGTGCAGATCTAAAGTGCTTACGCGAAACATCTCACCGGCGCCTTCGGCATCGCTACCTGTAATGATGGGGGTGTGGACATGAAAAAATCCTTTTTCACGAAAATAATTATGAACTGCAAAAGACAGCACAGACCGCACACGCATCACGGCTCCAAAAGTGTTGGTTCTTATTCTTAAATGAGCTTGTTCTCTTAATTTTTCAAGAGTATGGCGCTTGGGCGATAGGATGGTTAACTTCACATCTTCAGTATCTGCATCGCCCAGGATTTCAAGTTTGCTCACTTGTAATTCCACATTTTGACCTTGTCCCTGGCTCTCCACTAAAGTTCCTGTAACTGAAATGGCAGCTCCCACGGTAACACGTTTTAAAAGTGCCTCATCAAAGTTTTCAAATTCAACCACACATTGCAGGTTGTTGATGGTCGTACCGTCATTAAGTGCAATAAAGCGATTGCTCCTAAAACTTCTTACCCAGCCTTTCACATTCATCTCAATCAGGGATGGTTCTGAATTCAATAAGTCTAAAACTTTTTTTGTTTGCATGTGTTGGTAATTTTAAGTTGCAAAGATACTTTTAAGATTCTTAGATTACAAGGTTTATAAGACGCTAATTTACATCACTTACCTCCTCATCAATTATATCCAAAGCGGGTTCCTTAAAAGTCTTCTGATTAGCAATGCTCTTTTCCAGCGAAAGCAATAAAGAAGGCAATAACAAAAGATTGGATAACATCGCAAAAAGCAGCGTGGCTGAAACCAGCCCGCCCAGAGCAACTGTCCCACCAAAACTCGAAATCATAAAGACTGAAAATCCAAAAAACAACACGATAGAGGTGTAGAACATACTCACACCGGTTTCTTTTAAAGCGGCATAGACAGAGCGTTTAATCTTCCAATTGTTAGCGATTAATTCTTGCCGGTATTTGGCTAAAAAGTGAATGGTATCATCTACTGATATTCCAAAAGCAATACTAAACACAAGTATGGTTGAAGGTTTTATAGGAACACCTAAAAAGCCCATTGCTCCTGCAGTAATCAATAGTGGGAGTAAATTGGGTATCAATGAAATCAATACCATACGCACACTTCGAAACATCCACGCCATAAAAACAGCAATAAGGAGAATGGCTAATGACAACGATATGATGAGGTTGTATATTAAGTAAGTGGTTCCTTTTTGATAGAGCACCGCTTTTCCTGTGAGTGTAACCGTGTAACGGTCTTCCGGAAAAATCTTGGCAATTTCAGCGTGTAGCTCTTCCTCGATGCGAAGCATGCGGTCCATTTCTGTGTCTTTCATAAACGTTGTAATGCGGGCAAATTGACCTGTGGAATCTATATAACTCTCCAGTAAGTTGTTTTCATTGATGCTGTTTCGAGCATAGGGCATGATAAAATTGCGCTCCTGCGAGGTGGGGAGTTCATAATATTCCGGGTTGTCATTGTAAAAAGCCTGTTTGGCATATTTTACTGTTTCAACCACAGAAATGGGTTTTGAATATTCAGGAATTTCCATGATGAAGTTCTGGAGTTCATCCATTCTGCGAAGGGTAGCTGCTGCCATCACGCCTTCTTTTCGTTGAGTGTCTATGAGGATTTCAAGAGGCATAATCCCGTCATATTCCTCCTCAAAAAAACGGATGTCCTTGAAGAAATCGGCATTTTTTGGCATATCCTCAACAATGCTTCCGGAAATTTTGATGTTGTAAATTCCCACGATACTCAGGCAAAGTAAAACTACAGTCGTTGTGTAAATGGCAAATCGATGATTACGTACCATCACTACAAGCCATTTGACGAGTTTACCGATCCAGTTTTTATTTAGATGTTTTAAATGCTTGTATTTTGGAATAGGCATATAACTGTAAACAATGGGGATGATAAGCAGCGATAACACAAAAACAGCCAAAATACTTAGGGAAGCAACGGTTCCAAACTCTATTAAAAGTGAGCTATGAGTCAAAGTGAACGTTGCAAAGCCTGAGGCTGTTGTCGCGTTGGTTAGCAAGGTTGCATTCCCAATTTTTGTGATAACGCGCTGTAACGATTTGGCTTGATTGCCGTGTGATTTGATTTCATTTTGATATTTGTTTATCAAAAAAATACAATTTGCTACGCCAATGACAATGATTAATGGAGGAATCAAAGCTGTAAGTACGGTAATTTCATATTTCAGCAGGCCCAGAATTCCAAAACACCACATCACGCCAATTGCGACGGTAAACATCGTGATTAAAGTTGCACGAAGTGACCTGAAAAAGAAGAAGAATATCAGCGAAGTAACAAGCAAAGCAGCAGCGATAAACAAGCCTATTTCATCAATGATATTTTTAGAGTTCAGTGTGCGAATGTAAGGCATCCCTGATGTGTGTACATTGATAGTATGGTCTTTTTCAAAAATCTCTATAAGCGGGATGAGTTCGTCAAGTATAAAATCTTTTCGGGCGCTGGTGTTGACAATGTCCTTTTCAAGGTATATAATGGTTCTAATACCTTCTTTGTTAGGACTGTAAATTAATCCTTCATAAAAAGGCAGGTGATTGTATAATTTGAATTGAAGGTCTTTAAAAGTGTCTGTTACTTCTGGTTTTTCTGTTAAAAAGGGAACCAAATCAAAACGCAGGGAATCTTCATTTTTTTGAAGTTTCATTAAATTATTGAGTCCTATGACAAATTCAACTTCTTCAAAACTATTTATTTTTTCTGATAGATTATTCCAGGCTTTGAATTTTTCAGGTGAAAATACAGATGAATCTTTAACACCCATGACAATGAGATTACCTTCTTCTCCAAAAATGTCTAGAAAATCGAGATATTCCAGATTAATGGGGTGGTCGTCGGGTAAAAGATTGGCTTCTGTATTTGAAAAGCGCATATGTTTCCACTGCATTGCAAAAAATACAGTTATGACAGCAATTAGAAGAATAAGCAGGGTTCTGTTTCTAAGAATAAGACGAGCCGTTTTACTCCAGAAGGGGCTTTGTTTTTGGACTTTTAGGCGCTTGTTCATGGGGTTCCTTAGAAAATAGCTGCAAAGGTAGAAATCTTTTGCAAGAAGATGCTATGTTGATGAGCCTTTAGCCGTTAAGCTTTTGTGAATTTTACTTACAGCTTTAAATTAAATGTAAACTTAAAGGAGATATTGTCTTCTAATTTTGGAAGATGATATGCGCCATAACGATAGGCTAAACTTACTCCAAAACCAAAAAGGAGTTTATTGATTTCAATTCCGGATTCTGAATAGCCTTTGTCCAGTGTTTTAAAATTGATGTTTTGATGATTTTCAACATTTGATGCTTTGCCAATCGCATGACGAGTGATAAGTACCACTTCTGGCTTTAGCCAGGAAGCAATTAAAAAGGGATTCAAATGGTGTTTGATATGAACTGTTGTCAACTTATCTGAAAAAAACTCGCCAAAATACATGGTTTCAAAACTCTTGATTCCCGCTACAGAAAAACGCCTAAGTATGGTTTCTTTATTGGGACTGTTAGGAAAAGCATGATACAAATGTGTTAAAGGAATGTCACCAAAACCTAAATTTCCTTCAAGGATAACCTCAGTAGAGGATTGATTGATGTGATTCACCAGATAATCAACCCTTGCATCAATTTTGGTATAATTAAAATTTCCATCAAGAACACCTTTAAAACTTTGTGTGACTTGCGTCGAAAATCGCGGATACCCCATTTTATATTCCACAACCTCATTAGGAGTTTTCATAAACGCTCCATAAGGAGACCAGGAAACTGAAAAAATTGATTGTGTGAGATTGTATTCAGAAAATGCAGTGCCCTTATTTAAATATTGATAGGAAAGGGTTTGACTAATGTCACTTTTTGACACTTGAATTTCAGCATATAAAGTGGGGTTAATATGATGTCTAAAATCCAAATCCCAGGTTTGATGTTCATAAAACTGGATGATATTAATAAGCCTGGGTTCAAAAAGTGAAAACTTCCTTCTGTCTGTTAAAAATTCATTTGTTCCCAGCTCAGAAACATCACTGGTATAAGCAAATCCAACTGAGGTTTTATTTCCTTTAGAGAGATTAAAGTTTGTAGCAACTTGATATTTAAAGGCTTCATCTTTAAAACCTCTTACCAGATAACCACCCACATTAAATCGTTTAAAAAGGCGCTCGTTAGTAATTCCTCCAAGTCCAGACCTAAATCCCTCATAATTGTTGTACTTGATTAGATATTTCAAGTCCAAATCAAAAAGGCCAAGCTCAAGAAAACCCATTTGAAAATCTTCAATGCGTTCAATACGTTTTTCAGTTCCTTTTTCTTTTATAACCCGACTGCTGCGATTTTGAATGTCGATTTCCAATGACGAAAGGTCTCTTTCGCGAAAGCGTTTCCAAAATGAATTCTCTTCTTCATTTTTCTCGATGTTTGCAAGTACATCTATTTGAGAGTCCAACTGAGAATCATCAATAGAAAACTTGATTTCAGAAAAATGAGATTCGATGTAAAAAACAGCTGACGTTTCTTTTTTATAATCTAGCCTGCCTGCGGTTATTGCTTTTCTGAACAAATAGAACGTTTCCAAATTATTCATAAGAGTAATTTCTGCTGAAAATTTTAAGGGAAACCAAAGTTTTTTTTCTTCATTATAAACAAAGTCATATTCTATTTTTACTTCTTTATTTTTTAAAAAATTGATACTTGCTTTTTGTATTGCATAACTCCTTGTGTCAATATGAAAAACGCCACTTAGTTGAGAATAAGTTGATCGAGAAGCGGGAGAAAAATGAATGATATGATAGGGTCTGCTTGTTTCAGTTATGGTTTCAATGAGTTCAAAAGTATAATTTTTTAAACCAATTTTTGAAAGCGGATTGTAGAAGGGTTGTTCAAAAATAGTAAACTCCTTTTCATAGACAGAATCAGGAAAAAATGGAGTGACAAACAAAGGATAATAAGGAGTTTCAAAACCCGGATAATTTGAGCCTAAAATAGTTTTTTGAAGGTTTTGCTTTTGGTCAAATTGGAGAATTGCTGCTTCTTCAAAAAAATAATCATTCTCTGAGGGAATGAGTTCAGCAGTATCCTTGTTTTGGGTTTTGATGATGCCTTTAGTATATTTTTGATATTCAAAGGTATCTAGCGCAAGAGTAGGGTTGTTTGCAGAAATTTGATTAATGACACTTTGAATGATTTCTTCAGTATCAGAAATGGTATTCTGACCAAAAGAAAAAACACATACATAAAAAAGAACCAAAAATAGTTTAAACCGCATAAAATCTTATACAAGTTGGGCGTAGTAAAAGTATTAAAAAAGCGACCCTTAAGTCGCTAATTGTTTAAAGTTTAACTAAACCGTCATAATTTCTTTTTCCTTTACGGCAAGGATTTCATCAACACGAGCAATGTAAGTGTCTGTCAATTTTTGAATGTCTGTTTCAACAATTTTGAGCAAATCTTCAGATATTTCAAGTTCTTTTGCTTCGCTATTAGCTACTTTTCGATCATTTCTAATGCTTATTTTAGCGTCTTCAGCTTCAGATTTTGCCACTTTTGCCAGTTCACGTCTGCGCTCCTCGGTTAAAGGTGGTATGTTTATTATGATGTTATCACCATTATTCATCGGGTTAAAGCCTAAATTGGCCTTTAAAATTCCTTTTTCAATTTCCGGAATCATGCTTTTCTCCCAGGGTTGAATTGAAAGCGTTCTACCATCGGGGGTGTTTATGTTGGCTACTTGCGAAAGTGGTGTTGGGGTTCCATAATAGTCAACCATCACACCGCCCACCATACCCGGACTTGCTTTTCCTGCTCTGATGTTCATGAGTTGCTTTTCAAGAAACTTGAGTGCTTTTAGCATAGACTCTTCTGTAGTTTCTAAAATAAATTTTATTTCTTCGGTCATTGTCTTAATTCTTTAAAATTGAAATTAAACTCTCTAAATACAAAAATATTATAAATTTACTTTTGTGCCTATTTTTTCACCGTTTACAATGCGCAGCAGGTTTCCTTTAGTATTCATATCAAAAACGATAATGGGCAATTCATTTTCTTGACTGAGAGTAAAAGCCGTAGTATCCATTACTTTCAATCCTTTTCGCAACACATCATCAAAGGTAATATAATCAAATTTTGTTGCCATCGCGTCTTTTTCAGGATCGGCAGTATAGATTCCATCTACCCGTGTGCCTTTTAAAATAACGTCTGCATGAATTTCAATTGCTCTCAAAACGGCAGCCGAATCTGTCGTAAAATAAGGGTTTCCGGTTCCACCTCCAAAAATAACTACCCGTCCTTTTTCAAGATGACGAATGGCACGTCGCCTAATAAACGGTTCTGCCACTTCGTTCATTTGTATGGCCGATTGTAAGCGTGTTTGCAAGCCCGCATCTTCACAAGCACCCTGCAGGGCGAGGCCGTTGATAACCGTGGCCAGCATCCCCATATGGTCCCCTTGAACGCGGTCCCTCCCTTTGCTTGCCCCTGCAACTCCTCTAAAAATATTTCCACCACCGATAACTATGGCAACTTCAACGCCTTTGTCCACCACACTTTTGATTTCCTGTGCATATTCGGCAAGACGGTCGGGGTCAATGCCATATTGGCGGTTGCCCATAAGGGCCTCGCCGGAGAGTTTTAGTAATATTCTTTTGTATTGCATAGCCTTGAAATGAACTTTTGGGTTGTGTTTTTGTAAACTTCTGCAAAAATAGGGAAAAATATTTTTGGGAAGCGGGAATCTTTAAAACAAAACCGCCCCAATTACTTGAGGCGGTTTTAATATATATAAAGCTTGGGTTGATTACCCCAATGCCACTCTTTCAAATCCAACAATTTCAGCTCCGGCTTCTGCTTTTGCAT
>DAINOA010000064.1:0-11307 GCA_036735625.1 Planktosalinus sp.
ACAATACCGAACGCGAAGACCGGTTTTTCAGTATGGAAACTTTTCAGCAGGAGTCTGTCACTTCGGATGCCTTTGGTTTACTGGATTTTTATGTGAGCCAACGATTGACGAATAACATCAGGTTGTTTGCTGGTTTGTACAATATTTTGGATGAAACCTATGAGGAGTTGTATCGCTATTCCACCCGGGGAAGGAATGTAAGAATAGGTTTTCAGCTTAATTTTTAGGAAGATTTTTTCAGTGAAAGCCTGATTATTAATTGGGCTTTTACTTTTTGGCATAGGATTAATCGCTTGAATTTTGTAGTTTTCCTTTTTAAAAAGATTACAAATAATGATTGATTTATTTCAAGAACGTCTGTCGGATATTTATCAGGGATTTATTGAATTAGTTCCCATACTGGTGATTGCTCTGGCGTTTTTTGCAACGGGAGTTGTAATTATTAAACTTATTAGAAAATTTATTTTCATTAGAATTATAAAACGTGCCAAAGACCCGGTAGCTTCTCAGTTTGTTACAGATATTGTTCTTGTAGTTTTTTATATAATTCTCACTTTATTGACTTTTAGAGTGTTGGGTTTAAGTACTGTTACACAAACGATTATTGGAGCGGCAGGGTTGACTACTTTTATTATTGGTTTTGCATTAAAAGATATTGGGGAAAACTTTCTGGCAGGGATTGTCATGATTTTTGACCGTCCTTTTGAAATGGGAGACCTTATTCAAATCGATAATCAATTGGGGCGAGTCATTAGAATTTCAATAAGAGAAACAACCATCAAAACCACAGATGGGAAAGATGTGTATATTCCCAATTCAGACATTATCAAAAAGCATTTTATAAATTTTACGATTGATGATCAATTACGTGAAACATTTGAAATTAGTATTTATAGCAGTAACAATGTGAGGGAAGTACTTGATTTGATTTTAGAGACTCTTACCGGGTTCAATCAAATTTTAAAAAGCAGAAAACCCTCAGCTCTTATCAAAGATTTTCAAAATGGAACAGTGCAAATAAATGTATCCTATTGGTATAATCTTCGCGGAACACGCTCCAGAGACGGCCAGTTAAAAACCGAAATAATGTTGGCAATTCTTGAAAAATTAAAAGAAAAAAATGTTTCCTTTCCAGACCATATTCAAGATATTAATATCCCAAAAAACAAAAGCTAAGACATATATTTTTTTAGTAATCCTCGTGTTTGTTGTTGCAGTTTTTTTCTAAAAAAAGGGGTCCAACCCAATAAAAGTCCTTTTAATCCAAAGGCTTGTCTTGACCATTTCCAGAGATTAAAATGGTCATTGTGTTTGGTTATTTTTCCATCTTCAATAGTTAAATAAGCCGTTATTTTATTGTGAATGTTTCGTCCTGTTTTTGAAAATGGATAACGTGCTTCCCAGTTTACTTGAACTTTATTTTCAGTTGATTCAATAATTTTATAATCAATTTTTAAATTTCCCTGACTGCGCTCGAGCAACATGTTCCACATCATTTTGGCTTGATCGCCTTTTAGTTTTCCAAAACCCGGATCTTCAAATTCAATAGCATCTGAGTAGTATGATGTCATGATATCTGCTTCGCCTTTTGAGAAAGCGGAATAAAAATTTCCAGCAATTTCTTTATTGGTCATACTATAAAGAGGAAAGTTTCTTTAGCTCTAATTGTACTTGTTTATCATATTCAATTTTCCAGTCTTTCCCAAAATTTTCAATTAAATATGAAAAAACACATTGATTTTTTTCTTCAAATTCTACTTGTTTAAAGTTATAGGTGCCTACACAATCTCCAAAAAAATATTCAGTTTTTATGCCCATATTCTTAGCAACATTTAAATTTGCAGTTAACCATTGATGATCTGTTTTACCGCCTACATAAACATACCATGTTAAACTATCTTGTGATGAAGTTTTATCAGTTTGTGAAAAAGAAATAAAAGTAAAAAATACAAGAGAAAATAAAATGTAATTTTTCATGAAGTTAGATTTTAATGTAAACACTATTATATTTTAAATCTTTATTTGTTAGCAAAAATTTATTTTTTAATTATTCAAGTACATTTAGATGCGTACAATACCATCAAAGATAATGAATCAATAGCAATACTTAATCAATCAATTTTGATTATTGACAATTACGATATAGCTAGTGAATAATAAGCGATGTTAAAGACTAAGATATTATTAAATTTCTAATTAATTGGTTGTGTTTAAAATTTAATATTTTTAAGAATTCGTTTATAATCAAACAAATAAACTATGCAAGAAATCCCTTTTGATTTTTGGATGTTTTTAGCCGGTCTTGGGGTATTCCTGTTCGGGATGCGTCATTTGGAAGAAGGCATCAAAGGGCTAGCCGGAAAATCATTTCAAAACTTCATTAAACGTTTTACCAACAGAAGCTGGAAAGGCATACTAACCGGAACTTTTGTTACAGCCATTTTACAGAGCAGTTCGATGGTGACCTTGCTTGTTCTTGCTTTTTTGGGTGCCGGTATGCTCAGCTTAAAAAATGCACTGGGCGTTGTTTTGGGGGCAAACCTGGGCACCACATTTACAGCCTGGATAGTTGCAGCTCTGGGTTTTAAAATGAACATAGCCGATTTTTCATTTCCATTCCTCGCGCTGGGTATTTTGTCCTATATCTTTTTGGAAAGCAGGCCAATTCTGAAAAATCTGGGGGTTTTTCTTATTGGTTTTGGCTTACTTTTTCTCGGATTGGATTTTATGAAGGACGCTCTTGACGCTGTGGCTGACCAAATTGATATGGACTTTTTCTCACAATTTGGACTTTGGGCATTTTTGTTATTGGGCTTGATTGTTACCGCTTTGATTCAGTCCAGCTCAGCAATGATTGTAATTATTTTAAGTGCCCTCAATGCCGGACTTATAGATGTTTACCAATCGTTTGCTATGATTATTGGTGCTAATATTGGCACAACATCTACATTACTATTAGGCTCAATAGCCGGAACAGCAGATAAAAAAAGACTGGCTTTGGCCAATGTAATATTTAACTCAACTGCCGGGATTACCATTTTTATTTTTCTTAAGCAGGTGGTAGACAAGGTTTATGTGTTTTTCAATATGACCGATCCGTTATTGGAGCTTGTGTTATTAAATACACTTCTTAATTTAGCAGGTATATTGCTTTTTATGCCCTTTTTGGGAAGTTTTCAAAAATTTCTCAAAAGAAGATTTGAAAGCGCAGAACCTTCCGGGGAAACCCTTTACATAAAAAACATTACCACAGAGTTTCCTGAAGTTGCCTTAAAGGCAGTTAAAGATGAATTGGGTCTGGTATATATTTATGTACAGGATTTCATTCAAAACTGTTTTGAGGTTACAAACAGCAATCACAGGGCTTCGGGTTGGAAAACCATCTTTAAAACGGCTGTAAACCTCAATGAAAAATATGATAAAATCAAACGCCTTGAAGATGAATTAACGACTTTTTATCTTCAACTCCAAGAGAAAAACTTAAGTGTTCGGGAATCTGAACAACTCACTTCTAATATGATTGCACTGCGGTCATTGATTTATGGCGCAAAAGACATCAAGGATGTTGCTCACAACATTAAATTTATTATTGACAGTGAAGACCCCCTTGCTCTTGAGGTTTTAGATAAACTAAGAACATTTGTAAAAAACAAAATTGACGAGATTCACCTGTATATAGATGTTGACGCCACCCATGCTCCCACACTGAATCAAATGCTGGAAAACAATGAATCATTCTATAATGAGATGATTACATTTTTATACCAAAATGTAAAGGGATTGTCCAAAAAAGGCATTCAGGTTTCAACCATTACCAATGTAATCAGGCAGACGGTTTCGTCAATGAACCATATTTGTCAGGCTTTTATGAGAGACCAGATAACACTTGAAGCTTCAGATTTAGAATAATTCATCTACAGGTTTTTTTACTTCATCAACGTACATTCTGTTAAAAGTTGGTAAATGCATTTTACTGTTACCGGCGTTTTTAAACTCAAATGGGACATTACTTGTTGGAGCTCCTCCAAAGATTTCATCGAGTGCTGCTTCGAGAAGTGGTTCAGTAATTTCTCCCAGCACACCAAGATTGGTTAAATCTTCCGGAAAATCAATGGTGGGGGGGATGCCATCAACAAATCCAGTCACGCCATTTGCATTTGCAGAAGTAAATATCAAAGGTTGA
This sequence comes from Planktosalinus sp., assembly GCA_036735625.1. Taxonomy (GTDB): domain Bacteria; phylum Bacteroidota; class Bacteroidia; order Flavobacteriales; family Flavobacteriaceae; genus Planktosalinus. Next base: position 4,184 of record DAINOA010000064.1, read on the forward strand.
ATAGCATAAAAATGGGAAGGATTGGCATCAGACCTTCTAAAGTTGGGAGGAGGGCCATCATAAAATGTTGTAGATGCTTGAAATTTTCCAGTGGTTGTTCCTCCCACGAGAACAACTTCAATGTATGGATCAAGACCGTTGATAACCAGTTCACTTGCAGATGCTGTACTGTGCGTAGTTAATATATAAACCCTGTTGAGGTTTAAGCTGTTGATAGCAGCACCCGTTCTAATCGTATTATTAAACCTGTTAATCAAACTCTCCGGATCATTATTTTCAAAAATGGATTGTAATTCAGGGTTCCATACTTCGGTCGAAAAAACTTGACCTGTAAATTGTCCTGTAATCATACTGGATAAATCTATGGCAGATCTAACAGACCCTCCACTGTTATACCTCAAATCTAAAATTAATTCTGAAAGATTCTCAGCCTGAAAATTTCCAAATGTATTGTTTAACTGTTCATCAAAATCTCCCGTAAATCCATTGTACATAAGGTATCCAATTTTTTGACCTTCTATAGTAAATGTGTTTGCAATATGAATGGGGTTTTCAATAAGTTCACTTTTGTTCAAAGCGATGGTTTGTCCTGTTGGGGTGATAGTTGCTCCATCAAAAGTTGCCAGCCCTATTTCATAAGATGTCAGTTCTCTCAATAAATTAAAATTTTGATTGGTAATTTGTGCCCCGTCAATGGTGCTAAAAATCATACCGCGTTCAACTCCTTTTTGTGCAGCGTCACTATTGGGGAGAACATATCTAACATACCCAAAAACATTGGTCTCACTTCCGGGATAAAAAACGAGTCCATATTCCATTCCATTGCTGAGAGAGATTCCGGCAAGAGCCGCTTCCAAGACCCTGTAATCATCAACAATAAAACTAAACCTATCTTGCGGGGCGTTGAGGGCGTCAAATAAATCTTCTGGAGTAGCAAAAGTTTCCAAAAACTCATTGAGTTCATTTTGAAAAGCAAAACGGTCATTGGCCAAATCGGGTACATCGGGTTTGTAGAGGTACCAGATATTCATCGCACTATAAATAAATTTCTGGATTTCAAGGTCTGTGATGTTTTGAATGTTATCATCAAAATCCTCAAAACAGGATTGAAAACTAACAGCCAATGCAAGAAACAGTACTATAATTTTAATCTTTTTCATTGGGACACTTTTTATGGGTATGCTTTAAAACTCTAAAAATAACTACATTATTGCAAAAATCAATTATTTTGTAACAAAAATAGTAGAGATTCGTCTTCAAGTTGTAAGCACTGTTGCAAAGCACCAACCTAACCCGATGCAAAAAGAAGAATTCTTACATATAGTAATGCCTTTAAAAGATAAGTTATATCGACTGGCAAGACGTATTTTGATTTCACATGATGAAGCAGAGGATGCTGTACAGGAAGTTTTTTTGAAATTGTGGAATGGGAAAGAACAAATTAAAAAATACAGCAAACCGGAAGCTTATGCAATGACGATGACAAAAAACTATTGTTTGGACAGACTTAAGTCAAAACAAGCCTCAAATCTAACCATTGTTCATCAAAACTATAAAAGCAATGATTCCCGAACTGAAGACCATGTAGAGGCAAAAGATGGCGTTGGCTTGGTTTTTGAAATCATGAATGAGTTGCCTGAACAACAACGCATTATTTTACAATTGAGGGATGTTGAGGAGTATGAATACAGCGAAATCGCTGCAGTAATGGAAATGAATGAAACCGCAATACGGGTCAATCTCTCCAGGGCACGAAAAATGGTTAGAGAAAAATTAATTAAAAAGTACAATTATGGACTTACAAAAAATTGAACAATTACTGGATGCTTATTTTGAGGGCACAAGCAGTTTAGCTGAAGAGAAACTTCTTCAAAAGTATTTTATGAGTGGTGAAGTGGCACCACATTTAGAAGTATATCAAGATATGTTTGCATTTTTCGCTACAGCGAAATCTGAAAAAACCAGTGTTACTCATGAAATTTTAGAAACCAATAATCAACCCTTTTATAAGTATATGAGAAAATGGGTTGCAGTTGCGGCACTTCTAGTAGTCGCTTTAGGCGTTACATTTTTTATAAACAACAATTCAAATAAAATTAGCGCAGCAGAACAAAGAGAAGCTGAACTTGCTTTTGAAAAGACAAAAGAAGCTCTGGATTTTATTTCCTATCAGTTCAATAGTAGCGCCCAAAACCTTGCTGTAATACAAGAGTTTGAAAAGTCAACAAACAAAATATTTAAATAAACAAGTACTAATTAAAACCCAAAAATGATGAAAAAAATAATAGCAATAACAGTCATAGCACTAGTCTCACAGTCCCTTTTTAGCCAAGGAGTTTTTGATAAATTTGAAGATCAACAAGATGTCACTTCAATGATTGTCACAAAAAGTATGTTTAAATTGATGAGTAAAATCGATTTAAGCTCAAGTGACCCCAAAGCAAAGGAATACCTGAACATGGTTGAAAACCTTGAAAACATCAAAATTTTCACCACAGATAACCCTACTACCGCATCAGAAATGAAAAAAACGGTAGATACTTACCTAAAATCATCAACCTCACTTTCTGAATTGATGCGCGTAAACGACGATGGGAAAAACATCAAGTTTTATGTTAAGGAAGGAAAGAATGATAATTTTGTAACAGAATTATTTATGTTTCTGGAAGACGCCAACAGTAGAGATAGCAAAGCTGTTGTTATGAGCATCACCGGTAATATTGACCTAAGACAAATTTCACAACTCACAGCAGATTTAAATGTCCCCGGTAGTGAGCAGCTTAAAAACATTGATAAAAATAAAAACTAAAATAATATGAAAACAGTAATTTATATATCAATGTCCTTGGCACTAAGTATGTTTATATTTAGTGCTTGTGGAAATGATGCCTCCCTTCAAAAATACATTGTAGAAAAGCAAAATGACAATAACTTTATCTCGATTGATTTACCCTCCAGTTTGCTTTTAACAGAAGATAATACTTTAAATGAAGAACAGTTACAAACCATGAAAAGCATTAATAAAGTGAATATGATAGCACTTCAATTGAAGGATGAAAACAAAGAAATCTTTCAAATGGAAAAGCAGCGGGTCCAATCTATTTTAAGTGCCGATACTTATGAAACTTTGATGAAGTTTGGCTCCAATGATATAGGTGCTAAATTGATGTTCACAGGTGATGTAGAAGCTATTGATGAAATCATCATTTTTGCTTCAGATTCAGAAAAGGGATTTGGTCTTTTCAGAGTAATTGGTGAGGATATGAATCCTTCTCAAATTGTGAAAATGATGAACAAAGTTAATTCTCAAAACTTTGACTTGTCTTTTATGAATGAAATAGGAGGCCTTCTCAACTAAATGTATTTAACCACTTTATGCATTAAAAACAAAAAAGTCCCCCATTTTGGAGGACTTTTTTTTTGCGAAATAATAAGGTTATTGAATTAGGCTAAAGCCTTTATTTTACTTTGTTTACGATTGCTGCAAATGCTTCCGGGTGGTTCATCGCTAAATCGGCTAATACCTTTCGGTTTAACTCGATATTATTGGCTTTTACTTTTCCCATAAACTGAGAGTATGACATTCCGTGTTGTCTGGCACCGGCATTAATACGGGTAATCCATAGGGCACGAAAGTTTCTCTTTTTTGCTCTGCGGTCTCTGTAAGCATACACTAATGCTTTTTCAACTGCATTTTTTGCAACGGTCCATACATTTTTACGTCTTCCAAAGTACCCTTTGGCTTGCTTCATCACCTTTTTTCTTCTGGCTCTTGAAGCGACTGAATTTACTGATCTTGGCATAATAAAATTTGTTTTTTGTAGCAGGCGGGCGACTATCGCCACTTAAATTACTTACTCAGGCTTAGTGCCTTTTTTGTAGCCCATCTCCAGGGTTAATAAATGGTTTAACCGAAAGTTATTACTTCAATCGAAGCATTAACTTTACGTTGCTCTCATCAGACTTGTGAACAAGTGTGTCGTGAGTTAGCTTAAGCTTTCGTTTTTTTGACTTCTTTGTTAAGATGTGGCTTTTAAACGCGTGCTTTCTTTTGATTTTTCCTGTGCCGGTAAGCTTAAAACGCTTTTTAGCACTGGAATTTGTTTTCATTTTAGGCATTTTTCCTAGTTTTTATTTAATTATTTCGCAACTTAATTCTGAACTTGATTCAAAATCTCTTTTAATGAACTTAACTTAAAGTCTTGCTCATTTTTATAATTACCTTATTGTCTAAAGTGAAAATTATTTACTTTTTTTGGGAGCAAGAAACATAATCATTCTTTTTCCTTCCAATTTAGGTAATTGTTCCACTTTTGCATGCTCTTCAAGATCTTGTGCTAAACGCAATAATAGTATTTCACCTTGATCTTTAAATATAATAGAACGGCCTTTAAAAAACACAAAGGCTTTTACTTTGGCGCCATCTTTAAGAAATTTTTCAGCGTTTCGTTTTTTAAATTCATAATCGTGGTCATCGGTCTGTGGACCAAATCTTAATTCTTTAATAACGACTTTAGAGGCTTTTGCTTTAAGTACTTTTTCCCTTTTCTTTTGCTCATACATGAATTTTGAATATTCCATGATTTTACAAACAGGGGGGGTCGCATTTGGAGAAATCTCAACAAGATCAAGACCTTGTTCTTCTGCCATTTCTAAAGCTTTTTTTGTGGGGTAAACACCCACTTCTACATTATCGCCTACAAGACGCACTTCCTCGGCTCGAATTCTTCGATTAATGTTATGCTGATCTTCTTTAATGACTCGGGCAGCACCTCTACTTTTTTTTCTTCTAATTGCTATGGCTTATTTTTTTTTAATTAAACTTTAAACTCTACTAAGTTATGATTTATATCTTTTTTTACCAATTTTATAAACTCAGACACAGACATTGTTCCTAAATCACCATAAATGTGTTTACGCACAGAAACTGTTTCATCCTGCTCCTCTTGCTCACCAACAATCAGCATATACGGGACTTTTGAGGTTTCTGCATCCCTAATTTTCTTACCAATTGTCTCACTCCTGTTGTCTGCGAGGGCGCGAATTTCGTCATTTTCTAGCAAATTTAAAACTTTTTTACTGTATTTCTCAAATCTCTCACTCAAAGAAAGGATGTAAACCTGTTCAGGCATCAACCAAAGCGGAAAATTTCCTCCGGTATGTTCAAGTAAAATAGCGATAAATCGCTCCATACTTCCAAAAGGAGCGCGATGTATCATGACCGGTCTATGCATCTCGTTGTCACTTCCTTTATAAGTAAGGTCAAAACGCTCTGGTAAATTATAATCTACTTGTATAGTTCCCAATTGCCAGCTTCTGCCTAAAGCATCCTTTACCATAAAATCCAGTTTTGGGCCATAAAATGCAGCCTCTCCTTTTTCGATGACATAATCAAGGCCTTTTTCTTCAGCAGCATTGATAATGGCTTGTTCCGCTTTTTGCCAGTTCTCGTCAGAACCAATATATTTTTCTGCTTTTTCCTTATCTCTTATCGAAACTTGAGCAGTGAAGTTTTCAAAACCTAAAGACCTAAAAACATAAAGCACTAAATCAATAACTTTTTTAAATTCTTCATCAAGCTGATCTGGAGTGCAAAAAATATGTGCATCGTCTTGAGTAAAACCTCTTACACGCGTTAATCCATGTAACTCACCACTTTGTTCATACCGGTAAACCGTGCCAAACTCTGCAAAACGTTTAGGTAAATCTTTATATGACCACGGTTTTGAATTGTAAATTTCACAATGGTGGGGACAGTTCATAGGTTTTAATAAAAATTCTTCTCCTTCGTGTGGTGTGTGAATGGGCTGAAAACTGTCTTCACCATATTTAGCATAATGCCCTGAAGTAACATACAATTCCTTTTGACCAATATGTGGAGTTACAACCATTTCATAACCTGCTTTTTTTTGTGCAGCTTTAAGGAAATTCTCAAGCCTTTCGCGTAAAGCGGCTCCTTTTGGCAGCCAAAGTGGTAAGCCTTGACCTACCTTTGAAGAGAACGTAAACAACTCCAGTTCTTTGCCCAGTTTTCTGTGATCTCTTTTTTTAGCTTCCTCCAATAACTCAAGGTACTCTGTCAATTCTTTTTGTTTTGGAAAAGAAATGCCGTAAATACGCGTCAATTGCTTGTTCTTTTCATCACCTCTCCAGTAAGCCCCTGCCACATTTAAAAGTTTGACAGCCTTGATAATTCCTGTATTGGGAACATGCCCCCCTCGGCATAAATCAGTGAAATCAGCATGGTCACAAAAGGTGATTGTACCGTCTTCAAGGTTTTCAATCAATTCGACTTTATATTCGTTTTCTTGTTTCTTATAATAGTTTAAAGCTTCCTCTTTTGAAGCTTCACGCATAGTGAACTCAAACTTCTCTCTTGCATTAGCAAGCATCCTATCTTCAACCGCTTTCAATTCTTTATCAGAGAAAGAGTGATCTCCAAAATCAACATCATAGTAAAAACCATTATCAATGGCAGGGCCAATCGTTAATTTGATTCCGGGATACAAATCTTCAAGAGCCTGTGCTAAAACATGAGCAGATGAATGCCAGAAAGCTTTTTTACCTTCTTTGTCATTCCAGGTATATAAAATCAAACTACCATCTTGAATCAATTCAGTGGTCGTTTCAACAATCTTATTATTATAAGATGCCGAAATGACATTACGGGCTAAACCTTCGCTGATACTTTTAGCAACATCCATTGGTGTGCTGCCGCTTTCAAAGGATTTTTTAATACCGTCAGGCAAAGAAATCTGAATCATATATATAGCTGTAAAATTTTAGGGCACAAATATACTACCTCTTTGTTTGCAAAACAATATTGCTCCATATATTATTTCTACTTAATGTTTTTATGAAATTAGTATTATAGTTTTAAACATTATTAATGAATTTTTTTATTGAAAGAGCATTTTTTGAACCCAATAACAAAGTATATGTCTTTGAAAACAATTCTTTTTGTTCATATAATGTATATAATTCTTAGCAAAAGTTTCCTTTAAACAATAGAAATTCAATGGCTTACATTTTATTTTAAAATAATTAAATAAAAACCTTGTCAGCCTTCAAAACAGTACTATATTTGCAACCGCTTTGAGGGATATATTTTGAAAAGCGATTTA
>DAINOA010000065.1:0-11298 GCA_036735625.1 Planktosalinus sp.
GATTTAAGTCTGCTGTGTTAAAAACTTCTTTATCAAAAGAGGAATCCTTTGAACAAGAGAGTAAAAACAGTAAAAAAATACTAACTAGAGAAGAGTACAGCTTCATTTGGCTTAATTTAAAAATAAAGCCTAAATATAGTTAAATTTATCTTAAACCTACGAGTTGTATTTAATGATTAAAATTTATTTGCCGGGGAAATTTGCTTTTCGTTTTTCTAAAAATGCAGTGGTTCCTTCCTGAAAATCTGCGGTTCCAAAACAGTCGCCAAATTCTTCAATTTCAACTGTAAAACCATTTATTCCATCTGTATAATTGGCATTTACAGCCCTTATTGCAGAAGCAATAGCGACTGTAGAGTTTTTTATAATTTTTTGTGCAATACCTTCTGCAAGGTTAAGGAGTTCCTCCTGTGTTGTAACATGATTGACTAAACCATAGTCCAGGGCTTGTTTTGCATCTATCATCCCTGCGGTCATAATTAGTTCCATTGCTCTTCCTTTGCCCACCAGTTGCGGTAATCTTTGAGTGCCTCCATAACCCGGGATTACGCCTAAAGAGACTTCCGGAAGTCCCATTTTTGCATTGTCGCTGGCAATTCTAAAATGTGCCGCCATTGCAAGTTCAAGACCGCCACCCAAGGCAAATCCATTGATAGCTGCTATTACCGGAGTAGTAAGATTTGCTAGAAAGTCAAAAAGCAATTGTTGACCCAGTGCAGCCAGTTTTTTTCCTTCCTTGACTGAATAGGATGCAAACTCACTGATATCTGCTCCTGCAACAAATGCTTTTTCACCACTACCTGTTATTATAATAACTTTTGTTTCTTTGTCAAGTTCAAATATTTTGAGTGCTGAGTGCAGTTCTTTTATGGTTTGGGAGTTTAATGCATTAAGCTTTGATGGCCGGTTGATTGTGATTGTTGTGATTCCGTCCTGTGTTGAGGTAAGTATATTTTCAAAATTCATATGAATAATATTATGTGTTAGGATTGTTAAATTTAGGAAATTCTACAGTAAAAACAGTGCCTTTGTTGACTTCAGATTTCAATGATATTTTTCCTTTATAATTTTCAATAATGCTTTTTACCATTGCAAGACCTAAGCCCATACCACTAGATTTGGTGGTGAATTTAGGTTCAAAAATTCGTACTTTATTTTCATCAGGTATACCCACTCCATTGTCTGAAACTTCAATAAATGCAGACAATTGATCAGAAAACAGTTTAACCTCAACTTTGGGGTTTTGTTGCTCATCTACAGACTGAATTGCATTTTTCACAAGGTTTGTAACAACCCTTATGAGTTGAACTCTGTCGAGTTTAACGATAATTTCCTTTTCTATTGAATTAAAAAGAATATACTCTTCATTGAAAATATCCAAAGCGAGTTTTGTAATCTCAATAAGATCGAGTGTTTCATCTTTTTGGGCAGGCATATTGGCATAGGTTGAAAATGCTGATGCTATAGCGCTCATGGTATCAATTTGCTGTGTTAAGCTTTGGGTAAACTCTTTTACTTTTTCAGAATTATTGGGATTGTTATTGTCAAACTTTCGTTCAAAGCTTTGTACTGTTAATCGCATGGGCGTTAATGGGTTTTTAATCTCGTGAGCTACTTGTTTTGCCATTTCGCGCCAGGCAGATTCTCGTTCATTTGCTGCGAGAGCTGCCGCGCTGCGCTCAAGTTCATCAATCATTCCATTGTAAGCCTGAACAAGGGTTGAAATTTCTTCACTTGCGTGACCTGTTTCTATTTTTTTATTTGATTTGTCAAGTCGGGTTTCCTTGATTTTGTCACTTATTGTTTTTAAGGATTTTGTAATGTGTTTTGACAACAAATAAGATAATACAATCGCAATAACCATCATAAAAAGATATACTTGCGCCAGGCGAATCAAAAAGTTTTTAAGTTCACGAGTTATAAAAGTGTCTTCTTCTATATAAGGTAAGTTGAGAATGGCAAGGGGCTTAAAATGGTGGTCGGTGATGTATGAATAAGAAGAACGGAATTTTTTATCGCCTTCGCGAAATCGAATTACGTGCTTTTTGTCTGATGCGTTTTTGAGTTCAATTAAAATGCTTTTCGGTATGGATTCTGAAGGTCTTTCAAAAAAGGACGCTCTTGAACTTGATAACACATTTCCCTCGAGATCAAACAATAAAAGTTCCATATTATGAATGTCCTGTATTTCATAGATTTTATCTTTAAAAATTAATGGAATATTTTCAGTAATCACCTCATAAGAGGTCTTTCTCAGTTCATAGTTTATACTTGCTCTTATTTGGTCTTCTTTTCGATCCAGCCGGTCTTTGTGATATTGAAGTGAGTCTTGATTATATTGATAAATCGTTGCGGTAGCAATCAAAATCGAAGCTCCAAGCACCAAAAATATCATCGAAAGAAAAATCTTGGTGCGTAGTGAAGTTTTCGCTTTTAATAATTTATTTATCATCCTATATCGGAGAGTTATTTTTCAAGGTTTAATGTCCTTCAAAGTTCAAGCCAGCTTTATTCATTGTTTCTTTCCCTGATTCTTTTGTAAATCTTATACCCAATCATTATTAACAATGAAACGACAATCAATCCCACAGTTCCCCAAAGCCAGTCCATGGTGTATCTGAAATTCGCTAAAAATATAACAGCAAACAAGACAATGGTGGCACCTTCATTAAAAAGCCGCATATAATTTGACGAATGCTTCACCACATCATTTTGAAGTTGCTTGAAGTATTTATGACACACAAAATGATAAACGATAAGAAAAGCAACAAACCCAAGTTTGACCTGCATCCATTCGTCAGTTAATAAAACTGCTCTTTGTGAAAGCATCCACACACCAAACAAAACCGCTAGTATCATCGAGGGCCAGGTGATGATGTACCACAGCCGTTTGGCCATGATTTTGAGTTGTTTGCCAATAATTTCCTTATCCGGTGATGGTTTGTGAAAGGCTTCAATTTGATATACAAACAGCCTTACGATATAAAACAATCCCGCAAACCAGGTAATTACAAAAATGAGGTGGAGGGCTTTTAAATAATTGTAAATCATAAATCCATTTTAGCGCTTGAGTGAATAAATTTACAAATTCTAAATCATTATTTGGGCGCGGGTTTTAAATTTAACCTCACTTCCTTGTTAAGGAAGTATGCCGTGACTATGGTTGAAAGCAAATCGGCTATGGGAAATGATATCCAAACGCCAATTTCTCCAAAATAAGTCGGTAATATCAACACCAGCGGAATAAAGAAAAATCCCTGCCTTGTTAAAGTGAGCAACAATGCCGGAACCGCTTTCCCAATAGCTTGAAAATAAGCCGCACCAATTAATTGAACCGCAATAATAGGAATCGCAGCAAACACCCACCTCATAGCACCTGGAGTATCTGCAATTACACGGGTATCATCTGTAAACACTATCACGATTTCTTCAGCAAAAAACATGATAAAAGCAAACACAAAAAGACCTAAAAATGCAGCATACTTAATGGCTTTATTAATACTTTCCCTCACACGACTATGATAATTTGCACCATAATTATACCCGGCTATGGGCAAGAAACCCTGTGTCACACCCAGTACAGGAAAGAGTGCAAACATAAGCATTCTACCAATAATGGCATAAACAGCAACAGATGATTCTCCGCCCAAATCAAACAATATATTGTTCATTATCAAGTAAGTTATGCTCACCACTGCTTGACGCGAAAGTGTCACAAAACCCAGAGATGTTATCTCTTTTAAAATGGGGAAATCCAGCCCAAAATGAGTAAAATGAATTTTTAATTCTGAATTTTTAGAGAGGAAAAACCAGAGTATATACCCAAAACACATCGCATAAGAAATCGTGGTGGCCCATGCAGCTCCGTGCATGCCCATATCAAAAACATAAATCAAAATATAATCCAAAACCAGATTACTCACCGAGGGAATAATCATCGCATTCATGGCAAATTTGGGCTTGCCTTCTGCTCTTATTACTGTGTTACCCATCATACAAAGTGCCAGTAAGGGCACTCCATACAACACGATGCGGTAATAGATTTTTGCGGGTTCAAAAATATCCCCTTTTCCGCCAAAAGCGGGAATGAGGTCATCGATGTAGTAAAGTCCAAAGCCCACCAGCATCGTGGTCAATATAATGGTAATGGTAATTTGATTGCCAAAGGTTTTAAGCGCTTTGCTCTTGTCATTTGCTCCCAGCGCCCTTGAAATAATTGAAGATCCCCCAATCCCGATAGACATCCCCAGTGCTGCTATAAAAAAAGAAACCGGTAACACGACGTTGATTGCTGCAATGGCAATAGAACCAATCCAATTCCCCACAAAAATGGTGTCCACCAGTATGTTCAATGACATCACCAAAATCCCAATGGAAGCAGGAACCGATTGTTGTATCAGAAGTTTTCCAATGGGCTTTTTTCCAAGAGTTTCAGAATGGGTGATTTTTCTCATTAAGCTATGGCGGTTTCAACGTCAACAACGGCCCATCGATCAATCCAGCCGCTCAAAACACGCACCCAGTCATCACGATCATTCAGGCAGGGAATGGTTGTGAATTCTTTTCCGCCCACTTCGTGGAAAATTTCTTCTCCTTCCATGGCGATTTCTTCTAGTGTTTCAAGGCAATCACTTACAAAAGCCGGTGTAACAATCACCATTTTCTTGATTCCTGAAAGACCTAATTTTTCAATTGTTCTGTCTGTATAAGGCTGTAACCACGGGTCAAAACCTAGTCGTGACTGAAAGGAAGTACCGAAAGTTCCCGGTTCAAGACCTAGCTTTTCACCCACAAGCCTTGTGGATTCATAGCATTGATGACGGTAACAAAACTGATGTGCCGGTGAATGTGTCAAACAGCATGATTTATCAATTTTACAATGGGTTTTTGTAATGTCTCTTTTTTTGATATGCCTTTCGGGTACACCGTGATAGCTGAAAAGTAAATGCTCATAATCCAGCCCTTCCAGTTTTTCGGCGATGCTCTTGGAAAGCACGTCGATATATTCAGGTTTGTTGTAAAATGCGGGAAGTGAGTCAAAAGTCATTTCCGGAAAGAACTCTTTACGCAATTCTTCGGCCAACACTAAAATGGTTTCGGTAGTTGCCATGGCAAATTGTGGATACAAGGGAACGAGCAAAACATCAGTTACACCTTGATCCTTTAATTCCTGAAGACCTTTTTTGATTGTCATACTTCCATAACGCATGGCCAGAGCAATTGGAATACCTGTATGTTTGTCTACTTTTTCGCGTAAGCGCTCAGAAAGCACAATAAGCGGCGAGCCTTCTTCCCACCATATTTTACTGTATGCTTCGGCCGATTTTTTGGGGCGAGTATTGAGGATTATTCCCCTAACGATAAACGACCGCAACCAATAGGGCACATCTATCACTCGAGGGTCCATTAAAAACTCATCAAGGTATTTTTTTACATCTTTGGGATTTGTGCTATCAGGCGAACCCAAATTAACAAGTAGCGCTCCTTTATTATTCATTTTTTTTCTTTTTCAAAACAAAAATACAATTTTATTAATGCTTCATTTACTGAAATGTTTCAGTTTTAAAACATAGTTCCATAAACAATTTTGATATTGAATTCCTTTAAACTTTTTTGATTGAAGAGAAAATGAGTTCATTATGAAGCGGCCGTTAAATTCATCAAATACTTCTTTGGAGTAGTCCCAAATTTCTTCTTAAAAGCCGCTATAAAATGACTCGAAGTGGAATATCCCACTTTGAGTCCCACTTCGTTGACATTGTGGGAGCCGGTTTCCAGTAGTTTTCGGGCATATTCCATTTTGTAATCCAGTAAAAATCCAAAAACAGTGTCGCCATAAACCTCCTTAAAACCTTCTTTCAGTTTTTTAAGGGACAGTCCAATCTCGCCAGACAATTCTTGTAAACCGGGTGGCTCGGCCATGTTTTTGATGATGATTTCTTTGGCTTTCCTGATTTTCCTTAAATTATCCTCATCTGCCAAAAAAGGGCATTGCTCTACATCAACCTCATCGGGTCTGTTAAAATACAGCGCGATGAGCTCATATATTTTTCCTTTTAAATAGATGTGTTTAACAGAAGTATTCAGGTTAAAGTTTAAAACTTGACTTAGCACCACTGCCATGGAAGGCGAAATACTTCCATCCTGATAATACTTTTTGTCTGTATTCTCATCCATTAAAAAATCAACATAACTTGCGTCTTCAGAAAACAAGGTGTGAAATTTTTTGATGGAAACCAGCACAGAAACTACCCACGATTTTGGTGCAACCGTTATATTAATTGGCAATTCACGTTGCGGATTGTAAAGTAACAATGACTTTTCATCAAGCAGTGGTAATGAATAGCGTCCCTCATTAAAAATAAAAGTAGCCTGGCCCTTTACACAAAAGTGAAACTGAATAAAACTACTGTCAACTTTCTTATCAATTTGCTGTTTTTCAGCGGTTTCGTTCTGTAAATACATGACAGTAAACCCATCTTCAAAAGCAATTGTTTTTAACGAACTTATAGCGTTATTTTCTTCAATGATCATGATTTGTTTGTATTTAGTTTTATTTAGAATGATTCTAAAATAGACACTTCAAAACACTCGTATTTACTACAAAAATATGACAAATATCATTGTTTGAGACAAATTAATGGGATTTTAACGTGTAACGACAAAAAAAGTACTTTTAGCGTTGTTTTTTAACTTCTTGTTCGTTTACATTTGCACATCTATTGCAAAATTCTTTCATGAATAACGAAACTTTAAAACAAACTTCATTTTATGCCATTGGCTTAAGCTACAAAAAAGCAGATGCAGTAGTAAGAGGTAAATTTAGCCTTGATGATGAGAGTAAAGAAGCCTTGTTAACTCAAGCTAAAAATGAAGGTATTGAAGCTGTTTTGGTAACATCTACTTGTAATCGCACAGAAATTTATGGCTTTGCAAACCATCCTTATCAACTCATTAAATTGCTCTGTGATAATACAAATGGCACTGTTGAAGAATTTGAAAAAGTGGCCTATGTTTATAAAAACAAAGAGGCGATTTCGTTTATTTTTCAGGTGGGCACAGGACTTGACAGTCAAATTTTAGGAGATTTTGAAATTATAAGTCAACTTAAAGTGGCATTTAAACGTTCAAAAAGACACCAACTCACCAACCCATTTATAGAACGACTTATCAACTCTGTCATTCAAGCCAGTAAAAAAATCAAAAATGAAACTGAGATTTCTTCAGGCGCAACTTCGGTTAGCTTTGCCTCAGTTCAATATATTTTAAATACTGTTGAAAATGTTGCCGATAAAAACATCCTCCTTTTCGGAACAGGAAAAATTGGAAGAAACACCTGTGAAAACCTTATAAAACATACTAAAAACCCGCATATAACTCTCATCAACAGGACAAAAGACAAGGCAGAAAAAATCGCCGGAAAATTCAATCTTGATGTAAAAGATTATGCAGACCTTCAAGCTGAAATAAGAAAATCTGACATTCTGATTGTTGCTACCGGTGCTCAAAATCCCACTGTTTCAAAAGAACTTATTTATTCAGACAAAAAATTGCTTATACTCGATCTCTCCATCCCAAAAAATGTTGCAGACGATGTTTCAGAGCTTGAAAACGTGGAACTCATTCACCTTGATTTCCTTTCAAAGGTCACAGATGAAACCCTTGAAAAACGAAAAGCCTTTATCCCTCAGGCAGAAGCGATCATTGATGAGATCAAACACGGCTTCAATATTTGGCATGAAACCAGAAGATTTGCCCCCACCATCAGCGCTCTTAAAATGAAATTGAAAGACATTAAAGACGCAGAACTGGATTATCAGCGAAAAAAATTAACCGGTTTTGATGAATATCAGGCAGAAATTATCACCAGCCGCGTGATTCAGAAAATCACCACCCATTTTGCCAATCACCTTAGAAATGCAAATGGCAGCACTAATGAGGCTATTGATTTAATAGAAAAAGTGTTTCTGCTGGAAAATGAAACCTTCTCTGAAAAAGAATAAATTTGGCAAATACAGCTCATAAAGACGAGATTCCCGCCTTTGCGGGAATTATTAGAATCGGAACAAGAGATAGTGAATTAGCACTTTGGCAAGCCAATAAGGTCAAGTCTGCATTGGAAAACTTAGGCCACAAAACCCAACTCGTTCCCGTAAAATCTGAAGGCGACCTCAACCTCGACCAGCCACTTTATGAAATGGGCATAACGGGGATTTTTACCAAAACTCTCGACATTGCAATGATTACCGGCAAAGTGGATATCGCCGTGCACTCCATGAAAGACGTCCCCACGGCTCTCCCCAAGGGAATTGTAGAAGCAGCCGTCCTTGAACGCGCCTCATATAAAGACATTCTTCTACATAAAGGCCCGGAATTTTTAAATCATGAAAAAGGAATAATTGCCAGTGGAAGCTTACGCCGAAAGGCACAATGGTTAAACAAACACCCCTCACATCAGGTTGTAGACCTGCGCGGAAATGTCAACACCCGCCTGCAAAAATTAAAAGACAACAACTGGAACGGGGCCATTTTTGCCGAAGCCGGTCTTGAAAGGTTAGGCGTTTTAAATAATCGTAAACAAATACAAAGCACCTCCTTTGGAGGGGTTGGGGAGGACTTAGACTGGATGCTCCCTGCCCCGGCTCAAGGTGCCATGCTCGTTGTAGCAATGGAAAAAGACACACACATTAGAAAAGCACTTGCTATACTCAACCACCGGGAAACCGAAATTTGTGTACATATAGAACGCGAATTCCTTAAAGTTCTGGAGGGCGGTTGTACTGCTCCCATTGGTGCTTTGGCAACGATTCAAGGTAGCGAAGTACATTTTGAAGGTAATCTGTTAAGCCTTGACGGAAAACAAAAATTTTCAGTTCAAAAAACTGTTACCATTGAGGAAAGTACTGGGTTGGGTCAATTATGTGCAAAAGAGCTTTTGAATAGTGGCGGAAGAGAATTGATGAGGGAGATTAAGAAAGAATTGAACAAAAATTAACGAGACCCCGCAACAAGTGCGGGGTAAGATATGCCAACAGTATTGTCCACAAAAAAACTATCTGAAAGCCAGCGAAGTCACTTGCTGCAAGCCGGTATTGGATTGGTGGAGTATGATGCTATTGAAATAAAAAGTGTTGATTTTGAAGTACAAGGCACAATTCAAAACTCCATTATTACAAGTCAAAACACGGTGAATGCTTTGGTTGAAAAAAAAGTTCAGATTAAAAACTGTTTTTGTGTGGGCGAAAAAACCAAAGCGATGTTAGAAGCCAGGGGGTTTGAAGTAAAAGTGATGACCAATTACGGAAAAGAACTGGCTGAAATTATTGTAAAAGATTTTGCTGATACACAATTTACTTTTTTTTGCGGAAATTTGAGGCGGGATGAAATCCCTGAACTATTGCAGAAAAACCAGATAAGTTTTACGGAAATACAAGTCTACAAAACCGAATTAAAACCCAAAAAGATAGAACGCACATTTGAAGGTGTATTGTTTTTTAGTCCCAGTGCGGTGGAAAGTTTTACCAAAGAAAACAAACTGGAAAATACCACAGCATATTGCATTGGCACAACCACCGCTGCAGAGGCTGAAAAATATACAAATGAAACAATAATCGCCACAAAACCCACTATTGAAAATGTGATTGTGCAGGTGGTGAAAAAACTGAAATAATAATGTAGATGCATAATATATAATGTATCCACATATCAAAAATATGATAATGAATAGTACAAATAATAACGAGATCCCCGCCTCTGCGGGGAATAGTGTGAAGAACGACCTTTTCCTTAGAGCCCTTAAAGGTGAAACCGTTGACCGTCCTCCCGTTTGGATGATGCGACAAGCAGGAAGATATTTACCCGAATTTCAGAAAATCAAGGCCAAATATGATTTCTTCACACGTTGTCAAACCCCTGAACTGGCTTCAGAAATTACTGTGCAGCCCATTCGCCGTTATGGGATGGATGCAGCGATTCTATTCAGTGATATTCTTGTCATTCCTCAGGCGATGAATATTGATGTGGAAATGAAACCCGGTGTGGGGCCCTGGTTGCCAAAACCCATTCGCTCCCAAAAAGATGTTGATAATGTGATTGTTCCTGATATTCAGGAAACCCTTGGTTATGTGATGGATGCCATCAAAATGACTAAAGAAAAACTCAATAATGAAATTCCTTTAATTGGTTTTGCTGGTTCGCCTTGGACGATTTTGTGTTATTGTGTACAAGGTCAGGGTTCAAAAAACTTTGATATCGCCAAGGAATTTTGTTTTACGCAACCGCTGGCAGCACACACTTTATTGCAAAAAATCACTGATACCACCATTGCCTATCTGAAAGAAAAAGTAAAAGCCGGTGTGAATGCAGTTCAGATTTTTGACAGTTGGGGTGGTATGCTTTCGCCCACAGACTATCAAGAGTTTTCTTGGCAATATATGCAACAGATTATTGATGCATTGAAAGGAGAAACCCCTGTGATTGCTTTTGGGAAAGGCTGCTGGTTTGCGCTGGATGTGATGGCAAAATCAGGGGCTTCGGCTTTGGGAGTTGACTGGACGTGTTCGCCCAGAAATGCCCGCTATTTAACCGGTGGAAATATTACGTTACAAGGAAATTTTGACCCCACGCGCTTGTTTTCGCCACCGGCAGAAATCAAGAGAATGGTGACACAAATGATCAACGAATTTGGAAAAGACAAATACATCGTCAATTTAGGCCACGGTATTTTGCCCAATATTCCTTTGGAAAATGCCGGTGCGTTTATTGATGCGGTAAAAGAATATAAAGGATAAAAAAATGATATGGCTGTTTGGAATCGTATTAAAAACCTAAGCTTCAAACAGTTATTTTTACTGGCAGGGACCTTTATAAAACGTCCCTGGTATTTTTTCCCGACCCACAGGGCGACATTAAAAACAGTGCAGATTTGTGATAGATTGTTTAAAAGAGCTCATCATAAAAACAATGTGACCAATGCATTCAGACATGGGTTGTGGAATGTGTTAATCGCTAAAAAGTGTCTTCCGAAAAATAATTCGGTTGATAAATCGCTTGAATGGGCAAAAACCATCACCGATTTACATGAAAAGCTGGCACCAAATGCTGAATTGGAAATGATTATGGATTTGCACAATAATGAAATCGGTAGAAACCTTTTCGCTGAAAAGCAAATGCAAAATATGGAAGAGGAAAAGATTGTTGCTGTGCTTAAAGTAAAAATGGAAACTGCTGTAAAAGTGAGTTCCATTGATGAAATAGAGGAAAATAAAAGTGAGTTTGTTTATATTGAGGATTGGGAAA
>DAINOA010000066.1:0-11113 GCA_036735625.1 Planktosalinus sp.
CCTCAAAAAAATCTCAAAAGCTCATTTCAAAAACTACTGAATTCAGGGATAATGTATTGCCGTCATCAAACTCTGTAATGGCAAAAAACCTTTTTTGGCTGGGAACATTTTACTGCAATGAAGATAATTTAAAAACGGCTCGACAAATGCTTTTAAATGTACTACCTGAAATTGAAAACCATCCTCCCAGTTATTCAAACTGGCTGGATTTACACCTTAATTTTTCTAAACCATTTTATGAAATTATAATTTGCGGAGCTGATGCCTTGAAACAGTCAAAAGAATTGAACAGTTATTATATACCAAATAAACTACTTGTAGGAACATCAAAAGAAAGTGATTTGCCCTTATTTGCTAAAAGATTTGTAAAAGATAAAACGCTTTTTTATATTTGTGAAAATGGGCGTTGTGGTTTACCCACTGATGATTTAAAATCTACTTTAAAATCAATTAAAAAATAAAAAAGTTGACCTATGGAACAGTTAAAAGAATACGCCATCATTTTTAGTGAAAAATTCATAGAATATCTTCCAAGCTTAATTTCTGCACTAGTAATTCTTTTAGTGGGTTTATGGATTATAAAACTCATTATTAAAATGTTGAAGAAATTATTAGTAAAAAAAGAAGTAGATCTTTCACTTCAAAAATTTTTACTGAATTTATTTAGTTGGGTTTTGAAGTTTGTTCTGTTTGTTATAGTTTTTTCTCAAATGGGTGTTGAAACCACCTCACTAATTGCAATGCTGGGTGCTGCAGGTCTTGCTGTGGGTCTAGCGCTTCAAGGCTCGCTTTCAAATTTTGCCGGTGGTGTTTTAATCATTTTATTCAAACCATTTAAAATAGGTGACTTTATAGAAGCTCAAGGCGAAAGTGGGGTCGTTAAAGATATCAGCATTTTCTATACCAATGTTTTAACGGTAAACAATCAACTAGTAGTTATACCAAATGGAAAACTATCCAATGAAAATATCAAGAATTACACCTCAGAAGGTAAAAGAAGAGATGTGATTTCTTTTGGAATTTCTTATGATAGCAATATTAAGAAAGCAAAAGAGGTTTGGTTGAACTAATGAAAGAGCAGGAAACCATCCTTAAAGACCCTGAACCGGTTGTTTTTGTTGCAGAACTAGCAGACAGTTCTGTAAATCTTTCAGCACGTTTTTGGGCATTAAATGAACATTTTTGGGAATGTCACTTTTACATCATTGAGGAGGCTAAAACCAGATTGGAAGCCGCCGGGATTGTTATTCCGTTTCCACAAAGAGATGTGCATATATTTCAGGAAAATAAGTGATTTTTGATTTAAAACCCCTAGAGCCGTTTATAAAATTAGATTAGCAATCACTTTCAAACATATAAAAAATGACAAAAGTTTTTATTTTAACTTGTTTTTTCTTTACATCTGTTTTAGTAGTAGCTCAAGAACCGTTTGAACAATATACAAAATGGAGGAGTCCTGATGGAAGAAACATCGATTTACTTTATGTGAATTCATCCTCAAACAGAGCTGAAATGCCAGACATAAAAACAGATGGCTCTCCCTATATCAATAAAGAGTTTCAACCGTCTGTAATTTATTTAAATGATGGCACAGCTTTGAGTGATATTTTTTTAAGGTTTAATGCTTTTGAAAATCAAATGGAGTTTAAAGAATCACTAATCGATGACGATTCACTCATAAAAATTGTAAACAAAACACCAGATTTTATTATCAAAATTGCTGATACGTTTTATGATTTTGTTCCCTTTAGCGGATCTATTGAAAAGGGAATATATTTTGAAATTCTTTTCAGAGGAGAAAAGGTCGATTTATATAAAAAAACAACAAAGAAGTTCACAGAAGCTAAAATAGCAAGGACGAGTTTTGAAGTTGATTTTCCAAGACGTTTCAAAGATCAGTTTGATTATTTTTTTGTAAATCCTCAAGGAAAGCTAGTTGAAATTAAGGGTTCAGAGAAGAAAAAAATTGATTCTTTTGGGTTTATGTCAAAAGAATTAAATCAATATGTAAAAGAATACAAAACAAACTTGAATGAAGAAAAAGACCTTATAAAATTAGTTGAATATCTTGATTCATTATTATAATTTTCTAAAAGTATATCAAACAAAGTACTCTCAAACAATTCAAATCATTCCTTCTTTGATTTTTTAAGTTGCTCAATAAAAAAGGAAGGTTGAATTCCGGTGTATTTAAAAAATGCCGTTGAAAAAGACTGCGCATTATTAAAACCCATTTCCTCTGCCAAAGCCTTTATGGTATATTTTCTCAACCTTGATTCTTTATCTAGTTGCTCTAGGCAATGCTCAATTCTCAGATCATTGATGTAGTTTGAAAAGTTTTTATCCTTCTTAAGGTTGACAACTTTTGATAAATAAGAGGAGTTTGTTTGAAACTGTTTTGAAATTTCATTGAGCGATACCTCGTTTACTAAAAACTCTTTTTTTGATTCAAACAAGTCTAACTTTTTTAATAAATCTTCTACAACTTCAATTGAAATATTGGGTTGGGGGTTTTCTTCATCAGAGGATATAGATTCCTTAAGGTCTTTTGCAATCAATTTATCAAAGCGTTTTTTATATTTTCGTTGCTTTACTACATAATAGATTGAAATAAATAAGCCAAATAGCAGAACAGTGATAATGACAATTGTATCTCTTTTATTTTGAACCTCTTGTTTTTTTAACTTTTCAATTTCAAGTTGTTTTTCTTCTATGAGCAAAGGTATTTCAAACTGTTCTCTTGTTGTGTTAATGACATAGTCTGAAATATCATTGTGAATTGTTAGTGTTCCTAAAAATTTATTTAAATAATCAAACTGACGCACTCTATCTCCATTTTCCAGGTAATAATTGTTTATCGTTCCATAAATTTCTTTGGTTTCAGGTACAATCTCTTTTTGTCCGGCTAATAATGAATCGAATCTAATATAATATGGCAAAGCTGTATTTATATCCATTGTTTGTTCATAGAATTTTCCTGTATAATAATTTATAAGTGCTTCATAATAATTTGATGGAACCATCGCAACTACTTTATTTAGGCTATCAAAAGCTTGTTCATATTTCTCCTTTTGAAAATATGCGATTCCAGAATTCCACAAAAAGTCCTGATAAAGAAACGTTTGATTTAAATTAGGATAGTTTTCATATACCTGCTCAATAAGTTCTAAAGCTTTGTTAGGATTGTTTGACTTGAGATACACACTAGATTTTCCCAAATCCAAAATTAAATCTAAGTTTTGGGGCAAACTATCCCCTAGGTTCTTTTTATGTGCCTCTATTTTTTCATAAATAAGTATACTTGCCTCCGTATTTTTCCAATACATATTAATTTGAGCAATAAGTAACAAAGAATTTATTTCAAGAATACTATTTTCTATTTCTTTAGTAAGTTTATATGCTATTAAAGCTGTTTTTAATGACTTTTTAAATTCAAAGGCATCTAGGTATTTTGCTGCTTCGTCTATATATTTAATAATTTCACTTTCATTAACAATTGATTCCGTGACTTGTTCTTCATTTACTATACTTGACAATTTATTTACATCTTGATTTGAAAAGTAATTGCCTTGAAAAGATGTAATTTTTGATTTCATAAAAACCCCTTCTACTTTTTCAAAATAAATTGAAAATGGTGATACGGCAAGAAGCTTGTTCAAAAGAACAGAAATTGCTAAAATAAAAAAGGGTAAAAAAAGAAATCGAATAAAATTCATGAGTTTTGCTAAAAATGGTTACCTTAAACGAAAGTAAATTACTAAAGAATAAAACGTATTCATATCTATAAGAAGAACAAAGTAGTTTTTTTTAATTTATTCAATAATATTACTTTATTTGTGAAAACTTGAAAATTAACCCACATTAAATTTATAAAAACAATTCACCAATTTATAAATTCAGCGTAGTAAAATTTTGGACTTTATAAACTTATTGTAAATTTGTGTCACAATAAACTAAAATTTCAATTTTAACTACGAGTTATGAAAAAAGTTGCTCTCACATTAATTCTTGGATTAATTTTTATCCATGCACAATCTCAAAGGAGTACGGGTCAAGTATTAACCGAATATCTACTACAGTATCAATTTGATAAAACCACAAAATTTGAAGACGTGGACTTAAAAACATTAAAATATGTTGGAAGTCCATATCAAAATGAAAGTTTTCTGGCAGGTGAAATTTATCATAACAACAAACTAATTGCAGACAATATCCCGTTGAGATACAATGCCTTGATGGACGAAATGGAGTTTAAACCCAGTTTTGAAACACCAGACAGTGAATCAAGTGCTTTGATGAAGTCTCCAGAAGTTGACGTGAGAATTGGTAATAAAGTTTTTATCTTTGTTCCATACCAAGGAGGAATCGAAAAAGGAGGTTATTTTGATGTGCTTTTGAGAGGTGAAAAAATTGATTTATTCAAAAAATACAATAAAAAATACACCCCAGAACAAAAAGCACAAACCTCTATGACTCGTGATGTTCCTGCTCGATTTAGTGATAATCCCGTTTATTATTTAGTTCTACAAGACGGACGATTTATCGAAATTTCAAGCAGAGCTAGAAACTTTACAGATGCTTTTGTTGATAAAGAAAAAGAAATCAATAATTTTATCAAGGACAAAAAACTAGACATCAAAGATGAAAATCATATTATTCAAATCGTAAACTACTATAATTCAATAATTTAAATCTATTTTTGGATACTAATTTAAAAATGAGGAGTTTTATATATTCCTCTTTTTTATTGAAATAATTTAACATTAGTATATCAAACTTTTAACAATTCAAACAATATAAATAGCTTATATTCGCCTTTTTTCAACTATATAATTTTAAATAATACACAATGATAAAAACAACATTCTTTCAACTTTTATTAGTTTTACTTATTTCCTCCCCTCTTTTTGCTCAACAATATATAGAGAACGAAAATCAAAATAATACAAGTACATCTCAAAAACTTGAAGATTTTACAACCATAGCAACTCGATATGTTGAAGACAATACAAACGGTTCCCCCTTTTTAAAGAAAAGTTTTGAAGTTGGTAGTATTTTAAATGAAGATGGTGCGGTTGTTTCAAATGTATCATTGCGATATAATGCCTTTCACGATGAATTTCAGGTAAAACAAAATATAAATGATAGCGATGATAAAATACAAGCAGTCAGAAAATCTGCAGATTTGTTCATAAAAACAGGAGAAGATGTTTACACATATCTTCTTCCCTCCAATGGTGTAGGTGGCTATTATAATATTCTAGTTGAGGGAAATAAAGCTCAATTACTTAAAAAGTTTTCCAAAAAATTTATTGAAGGAGTTCAATCTGTAAATATGATGACAGGAAATCACCCGAACAGACTAATTGACGAAAGTTCATATTATATTGTAAATAGCAATGGGGAAATCACTGAGCTTCCAAAGTCAAAAAACAAAAAATTACAAGTTATTGCCGGTGATAAGAGAAATGAACTCAATAAATTTGCTAAGTCAAACAATTTAAATGCAAACAAAGAAGAGGATTTAATCAAATTAGTTGAATACTACAATCAAAATTTTTAACTTCCAACAAAATCTTTTAAATAATATGGTTCAAAATAAGCGACATTTTCAAAGTCGCTTTTTTTGTACTTTTCATTTGCAAGCTCACACATCTCCTTTGCTGAAGGTAATTTTTCATCGAGAAATAGTGCATTTGAGTGATTACAAATTGCTTTAAACTTTTCATTTGCATTTCCAATAAAAATCACTTTTCCCTTTTCCAAATAATTTAAAAAAGAATTCTCGTCTAAAATTTTTGCCCTGGTTTCTTCAAGTTGGTTATGCTGATTGTCATAAACTGCGGTATAAACCTCCATCCTTCTGGCATCAATCATGGGTATTATATAATCAGATTGGTTACTCAACTGATGTGCCAAAGACTGTAAAGTATCTATTGAAATAAGTGGTAAATCCTGAGCAAAACAAAGTCCTTTTGCAGCAGAAACCCCAATGCGCAAGCCCGTATAACTCCCGGGGCCTTTACTAACTGCAACTGCACTCAAATCTTTAAGCGAAATTTTTGCAGTTGGTAAAACTTCTTTGATGAAGATGTGTAGTTTCTCTGAATGAGAATAATTGATACTGTTGAACTCTTTTAATGCAACAACATTACCATCCTTAGAAATACTTACAGAACAGTTTGTTGTAGTTGTTTCAATACAGAGGATGTAAGTCATTGTTATAAAAAATGGTGAATAACAAAGAAAATGAATTTAATTTAAAATCTAATTTATTTCCTGCTTTACCTCGATCTTGTCACCAGATTTTAATGATTTAGTTACCGTATTATAAGGCCCAATTATAACCTCATCTCCTTCTTCAAGACCCTTTGTAATTTCAATAAACTGGTTGTCTTGAATTCCTGTTTCAATCACCCTCAACAAAGCTTCGTCGCCATTTTTGACAAAAAGGGATTCAAAACGTTCAGAATTTATCAGGTCTGTTGGTTTTTTTGTGCCGGAATCACTTGATATGGTGTCTGTTTTTATGACAATTGCACTAA
Source organism: Planktosalinus sp. (assembly GCA_036735625.1). Taxonomy (GTDB): domain Bacteria; phylum Bacteroidota; class Bacteroidia; order Flavobacteriales; family Flavobacteriaceae; genus Planktosalinus. The sequence continues at coordinate 6,546 of DAINOA010000066.1, forward strand.
TGGGCACACCTAGTACATTTGTTTTTTTGTTTGTTATAATATCAACTGTAGCTGTCATACCAGGTCTAAAGGGCGAGAAATTTTCCGGCTTGCCCTCCAATAAATCTTGATAAGATTCTGTAAGAATTCTAACCTTAACTTTAAAATTGGTCACCTGGTCTGCTGTTAAAGTTGCTTCAGCAGAATTTGCTATTGAAGTAACTATTCCTTTAAATTCTCTTCGCAAATAGGCATCTACTTCAACAATGGTAGAATCTCCAATAGACACTTTAACAATATCATTTTCATTTACATCAACCTCCACTTCCATGCTGTTTAAGTTTGCCACTCTTAAGATTTCAGTTCCTGCCATTTGTTGAGTTCCCACAACCCTTTCGCCCAGTTCAACTCCCAGCTTTGAAATGGTACCGTCAATGGGTGCATAAATGGTTGTTCTGGCAAGATTATCTCGTGCTTCATTAACTGTAGCTCCTGCGCTTTGGATATTAAAATAAGCTGATTGATTTGCAGCTTTTGCCCCTTCAAAAGCTGAAACAGCTCTGTCCCATTCTGATTTAGAAATGATTCCTTTCTCAAACAGGGTTTTATTCCTTTCATAATTTAACTCAGCTTCTTTAAGACTTGCCTGAGTTTGATCATAAACAGATCTTACATTTTGAAGTGCAGCTTGTGAGCGTTGCAAACCTGATTGATATAAATCCGGATTGATTTTTACCAATAAATCTCCCTTTTTAACTTGTTGTCCTTCAATAATGGGAAGTTCAATGATTTCACCTGAAACTTCTGATGATAATTTTACTTCAGTTTCAGGTTGGATTTTTCCTGTCGCAGCTACTGTTTCAATAATTGTGATGGGTTCAATTTTAGAAACTTCCACTTGTTTAAAGTTTCCGGTTTTACCAAACCATCCTTGTTTTTTTCCAACAACCAGCAGAAGTATTACTGCAACAATAACTGAAATAATTATAAGTGATTTTTTGTTCATAATCTCGTTTGATTAATAAAGTGATATACCAAAATAAAGTTCTAATAATTTTAGTTTAAAAATATAGTCATATTTGGCTCTTATGGCTTCAGATTGAGCATTTTCATATCTCAGTAATGCCTGGCTAAATTCAAATGAATTGATAATCCCCACTTCAAAACGTTCTTTTGAATATTCATAAGCTTGCTCTTGCGCTTCTTCTGCAACAACCGCTGCCTCATATGCTTTTAGTGCCCCTTGAGCATCAGTATATGCCTGATAAACATTTGACTCCAAATCAAGTTCTGCTTGTTCTTTTTGATAATTTGCACGTTCAATATTTATTTTATTGCGCTTTACATTGTTTCTTACACCCAATCCATTAAAAATAGGCACTTGCAATTGAGCACCAATAAATGTCCCGTCATTTTCATACAATTGTGTAATAAAATCGCGGTTAAAAAAATCATTGTCTGCCCATCTGGTATTATAACCGGCAAATGCACTAAGCGTGGGAGAATATGCACCTCTTGCTATTTGTAAATCTTTTTCTGCAATGTCTAAATTTTGTGATGCTATTTTAATTTCATAGCGAGTTTCTTTTGCTTTTTGAATCACATCAGATACTGATTGATCGAGAATAGTACTTACAGGAAGCTCATAATCTGAATCAACAATATCAAAGTTTTCATAATCTTTGATGAGTAGTGTTTGTGCTAGATTAATTAAACCAATTCTTATTTGATTTTCAGCTCTAACGATGCGTTGTTCATCATTTGCCAGGGTTGATTTTATTTCGAGTAAATCGCCACGGGGAACCACTCCTGCGTCAACCAGTTCATTGGTCCTGTTGAGTTGCTCTTTAGTGATTTCAATTTGGGCTTGAATTATTTTTAGGTTTTCTTTTTCAAATAGTATTTGAAGATAGGTATTTGCAACAAACAAAGCGATGTCATCTTTCATCTGACTTAAATTGTATTGAGATGCAATTTGTTGCATTTTAGCTCTTTGCAATTGCCTGATGTTGCGCAAGCCATCAAAGAGTGTAACATTTGATTGAAAACCGGTTGTAAAGGATGTAAAAGTGGTGTTTTCAAAACTATTTGTTACCGGGTTGATGTTTGCACCTGTGTTTGAATTGATACTGGCATTTCCATTGAGGGATGGAAGAAATCTACCAATGGCATCGTCTTTTTGTATTTCGGCCAAATCTAAATCCAGTTCAGTTTGTTTCACACTTATGTTGTTTTCAAGAGCATAAGCAACTGCTTCTTCCAATGTCCATTTTTTTAATTGTGAGAACATTTGAATTCCTATAAAAAACACGAGAGAAGTTATGACAAATTTTTTCATAATTGTAAGTTCAATGAATAAGTCTAATTCATTTTATAAATGTTACAAAATTAGATGTTATTATAAAAATTAAATATTCCTGGGGAGAATTCTAATAAAATAAAACAAATGATTAATCGATACTTCTAGTCATTTATTTTTGCTTGTTTTCTGCTTTTATATACAAAATAGCCAATAACCCCCACCAGCAAATAAGGAAAAGCCATTAAGTATAAAATACCCTGGTTGATATCTTCGGCTTTTGCGCCATCGCCTTCTGTTTCTAAGACGGCTCTGCACATAGAGCATTGGGCATTCACTTCAAAGGATAGAAGAATCAAAAAAAAGTAAATAATTATATTTTTTTTCATCATTAATAATAAGGCGAAATCATAATATAAACAATAACTCCTGTAACAGCCACATATAGCCAAATGGGAAATGTGATTTTTGCAATTTTTTTATGTTTATCAAAACGTTTTGACAAGGCTTTCACAAAAGAAATCAAAACCAGCGGTATCACAGCAATGGACAAAATAATATGTGATATGAGAATGACAAAATACACAATACGTATGGAACCCTCTCCGCCATAAGGTGTTGAAGATGACGTCATGTGATAAACTACATACATCAGCAAAAACAACACAGAGAGACCAATTGCTGTTTTCATCAAATTTTCATGGGCTTTGCGATTCCCTTTTTTAATTTGAATGACTCCTAAAACAAGTATTATTGCCGTAATTGCATTAATCGTTGCATAAATGGGCGGTAAAAACCCTAGGCGTTCTACACCGGGAATTTCAATTTTAATCGTAAATAAAACAGCAACTGCCAATGGAATTAAAATGGATAGAACAACAATCCACCTGTTGTAAATTTTTTCCTTTTGAGTGATGGTTTTGGTCATTGAAGTAATTTTTTAATATCTTCTTTTAACATTTGTATTTCATCATCTTCAAGCCCGTTGTAATATATTTTTGGATTCCCAAATTCATCATAACGGGAGCGAATGTTTCCTTCCTTATCAATTAGAGCAAACAAGCCTGAATGTTCAAATCCTCCCGGAGCACTTACTTCCTCAGCAGAATACAATTTAAACCCCTCATTTGATAATTTATAAATCGCCTCTTTATCTCCTGTCAAAAAATGCCAATGTGAATGTTTCGCACCATAGTTTTCTGCATATTTTTTTAATACTTCCGGAGTATCGTGCTTTGGGTCTATGGTGATGGAAGCAATGCCAAATTCAGGATTGCCATAAAAGGCGTCTTGAATTTTTTTCATGTTTTGATTCATGATAGGGCAAATACTTGGGCAGGTGGTAAAAAAGAATTCCACGAGATACACTTTGCCTTTATATGTCTCATTGGCAACCGTTTGACCGTGTTGATTAGTAAATGAAAATTGAGGTACGGGGTTTCCTGTATAAAAATCGGGGCCTTTGAGTCGAGCACTAAATTCACTTACAGCCCAGATTCCAAAAACAAGAATCACAAAAGAAATGCCTATATATGAGTAATTTTTCACTGTTTAAATTTGTCGTTTATTGTATTTTTTTAGAGCCATTCTATATTCTGCAAGGATCACTTTCACGTCGTCATTCATTTTGTTGTTCAGCTCTGCAACCGATGAGGTATCATAACCATAAAGAAACCCAACATCTTTGTCGTCATTTCTACCTCTCAAATTTCTATTTTTGTCAATAATAAAAACTTGAGAGGCTCCAAGGTTTTCATCAAGTTCTATATCAGTTTCAAGCGAAGAAAACAGCGATTGAATGTTTTTCGCTTCAGCGTAAACAAATATCCATTTTTCTGCATTGGTGAGTTTATTAAGTTCAACCAGGAGTTCTTCAACAAGGGCTTCGTTTCCTTTTTGCAAAACGGTGACAAACTGAAGGTCCTCAAACTCGTGATAGGGTTTGTAAATCTTATGCGTTAAATTGAATACATTTCCATATTTTGACTTGATGTCACTGCCAAAAAAACTAAGAATGGTTATTTTACCATCCAGACTTATGGGTTCACCATCCAGCGAAGTGAAGTTTGAAAAATCATTTATTTCTTGAGTTAAAACCGGCAGCTTAGCAAAGTAATTGACCCCTGATGAAAAAAACAAATATGCCGTGATGGGCAGTATAAAAAGAACGCCAAGTACTATATATTTTTTCACGTAAGAACTCAATTTTTATGGAGTACAAAAATAAAAAAAGCCCTGCAATTTACAGGGCTTTTAACTATTTATTTAACCTATTTTAAAAATTGTATTT
>DAINOA010000067.1:0-11088 GCA_036735625.1 Planktosalinus sp.
TTTTAGAACGACCTCCATACCAGTAAGTTACTTTTCTTCCGGTTTTCAATGTACGGAAAAGGTGGTATAAGTGTGAACGCATGGGAGCCATACCGGCTCCACCTCCTACATAAAGCATTTCGGCCTCACTCTCGTTGATAAAGAATTCTCCATAAGGTCCTGAAATCACGACTTTATCACCGGGTTTTTGAGCAAAAATATAAGAGGAAGCGATTCCTGGATTTACAGCCATCCAGGTGTTTTTAGATCTGTCCCATGGCGGAGTTGCTACACGCACGTTTAACATAATTTCACGACCTTCTGCCGGGTATGAAGCCATAGAGTAAGCACGCTCAACAGTTTCAGTATTCTTCATCACCAAAGGCCATAAATCAAATTTATCCCATTCAGCTTTAAAAAGGTCTGGGGTGCTGTGTTCTTCAGGATGTGCTGTTATATCAATATCACTGTATTTAATTTCACAAGGTGGAATTTCAATTTGAATATAACCACCTGCCTTGTAGTTCATATCCTCAGGAATTTCAACTACAAATTCTTTTATAAAAGTGGAAACATTATAGTTACGGGTAACTACGGCATCCCATTTTTTGATTCCAAAAACTTCTTCAGGGATGGTTATGACCATATCCTGTTTAACTTTTACCTGACATGAAAGTCTGGCACCTTCTTTCAATTCTTTTCTTGAAAAGTGTGGTGTCTCTGTTGGCAAGGCTTCGCCTCCACCCTCAAGAACATGGCATTCACACTGAATACAGGTTCCACCGCCACCACAAGCTGAGGGTAAAAATATTTTTTCTGAACTAAGTGTAGTTAAAAGTGTACTTCCGGATTCAACTTCAATTACTTTTTCTCCATTGATAGTTAATTTTACAGGCCCTGATGGGGAAAGCTTTTCTTTTACAAATATCAATACACCAACCAAAAGTAAAACGAGCACTAAAAATGCTATTACGGTTGCTAAAACGACACCTAAGGTACTTGCTGCTAATATCATATCGTTAATTTGTTTCTTCTAAAGTATTTTCTTGATTATCAATTTCTGTATCATCACCCTCAGTTTCATAATCTTCTGAATTGTCATCAATAACATCAGTATCAGAAGGTTTTTCAATTCTTAATACTTGTGCTGAATCACCTGAACCTCCATCATCTCCACCGGTTAACATCCCACCAAAACTCATAAAACCAATGGCCATTAATCCAGTGATGATAAACGTGATTCCTAATCCTCTTAAAGCTGGCGGAACATTTGAATAACGTATTTTTTCACGAATAGCAGCAATTGTCAAGATGGCAAGGAAGAAACCAAAACCGGAACTCAAACCATAATTCAAAGCCAAATCGATACTTGCAATTTGACGGGACTGCATAAACAATGAGCCCCCAAGAATCGCACAGTTTACAGCGATAAGAGGTAAAAAGATTCCTAAAGAGTTATACAATGCAGGAAGGAATTTTTCAACCACAATTTCTACTAACTGAACCATTGTTGCTATTGTAGCAATAAACATAATGAAAGAAAGGAAGCTTAAATCATAGGAGGCATATTCAGGACCTAGCCATTCCAGAGCACCATTTCTAAGTATATATTGATCCAATAACCAGTTTAAGGGAACTGTGATACCCAGTACAAAGATGACTGCTGCACCAAGACCTACTGCTGTGGTAACTTTTTTGGAGACTGCCAGGTAAGAACACATCCCAAGGAATGTGGCAAATACCATATTGTCTATAAAAACCGATTTAAAAAATAATTCTAAATGCTCCATATTTTTTATGTATTCTGGTTATTTTAACCTTTAACTTTTTCTACTTTTAATTTTCTTCAACGAGCTCAGGATTTCTTGTTCGTTGTACCCAAATAATTATTCCTACAACAATAAGTGCCATTGGTGATAACAACATAAACCCGTTATTTTCATAACCAATTGCAAATAGACCTGTTTTTGTGATTGGGTCTCCTAAAACTTGTATTCCCAGTAGTGTCCCTGAACCTAGAAGCTCTCTAAAGAAACCAACAATAATTAGAATAACACCATAACCAAGTGCGTTACCAATTCCGTCAAGGAAGGAACGCCATACTCCATTACCCAGAGCAAAGGCCTCAAAACGTCCCATTATGATACAGTTTGTTATAATCAATCCGATAAACACAGAAAGCTGTTTACTTAACTCATAAGCATACGCTTTGAGAACCTGATCTACAATAATTACCAGAGTTGCAACTACAACAAGCTGAACAATAATTCTGATTTTTGATGGAATCATATTTCGCATAAGCGAGATAACTATATTTCCAACCCCCATAACAAATATTACAGAAAGTGCCATCACGATAGATGCTTTCAATTGAGCTGTAATTGCTAGTGCAGAACAAATACCTAGAACCTGGATGGTAATTGGGTTGTTATCTGTTAGCGGGTCAAGTATTAAAGCTCTGTCTTTTTTTGATAATAATCCCATTGCTTATTGATTTAAAGATTGTATATAAGGTAAATAGGTTCTTAAGTAGTTGCGCAACATTGCTGTTACTCCATCACCTGTTATCGTTGATCCTGCTATGGCATCAACTTTATTGTCTTGTTTTCTGTTATTAGCGGGGTCATTGTTACCTTTGGCAACTGTTATTCCGGCAAAATTACCTTCCTCGTCAAATATATGCTCCCCTTTAAAATCGTCCATAAAAAATCGCTCTTTGATATTTGCTCCTAGGCCGGGTGTTTCTGCTTTGTGGTCGAAGTAAACTCCTTTTACAACCAATTCTTCATCAATAGCAACAAACCCCCAGATGGCATCCCATAGTCCTTTTCCTAATACCGGTACTATATAGTATGTTTCACCATCTTTTTTTCCAATAAAAAGAGGTAATCTTTTTTTGTAATCTGGATTTCTGGTTAAGGCTTCCTCTCTGGCCAAGTCAATCAGGTATGCTTCATCATCTTCTATCATTTCATCACCTTGAATGTAATATTGGTTTGAAATGTATGATTTAAAAACTTCACCTACCTTATCAGTTGTTATAAATTGTACATCATTATCTCCTTCGTTATTATGAACGCCCATGGCATAGAGAATGTTTTGTTGTTTTTCATAACGTTGGTTTTCAACAATTCTTGGCTTTAAAGTGGATGCCAGAAATGCCAGTAATGAACCTACAACTATTACCATTACAATGGCAAAAAAGAGGGTATATAAATTATTATCTGTTTTCTTAGCCATGATTAAGCAGTTTTTACTTTTAAACGTTTCATTCTTTTCTTAATATTCCCTTTAATAACGTAGTGGTCAATTGTGGGTGCAAAAACATTCATTAATAATATAGCGAGGAATACACCTTCAGGATAAGCCGGGTTGAACACTCTGATCATTACAGAAATAAATCCTATAAAGAACCCATAGATCCATTTACCTTTATTGGTTTGTGAACCGGTAACAGGGTCTGTTGCCATGTAAATAATTCCGAATGCCAATCCACCAATAATCAAGTGCTCCCAGAAAGTGACACTCATCAATCCATAGAAACTGCTTGTTTCTTTTATAATTCCGGCATCAACAACCCAATTGAATATGAGTCCCATTGCAAGTGCTCCAACTATGGAACTAACAATGATTCTCCAACTTGCAACTTTTGTATATAACAGAAAAGCACCTCCCAGTAGAATAAGCAACGTAGATGTCTCACCTATTGAGCCCGGGATGAATCCATAAAACATATCCCATAAACTATATGCGACTTCTTGATTTTGGGCATAACTACCTAAAATTGTTTCACCGGAAATGGCACTTACATCAGTGGCACCTGCTGCTATTTGAGCATCACGCTCAACAGCACCGTGAACCCATACTTTGTCTCCACTCATCCAGGTTGGATACGCAAAGAATAAAAATGCACGTATTGTTAGTGCCGGATTAAGAATATTCATTCCAGTACCTCCAAAGACTTCTTTTCCTATTACGACTCCAAAAGCAACTGCCACAGCAAGCATCCATAGTGGTGTATCTACAGGTATGATAAGTGGCACAAGCATTCCTGTTACTAGATAGCCTTCCTCTACCTCATGTCCTTTTATGGTTGCAAATAAAAATTCTATAGCCAATCCCACTCCATAAGAAACAATAACCAATGGCAATACTGTCCAGGCTCCAAGTACAAAATTTTCCCAGTTGATGAAATGCTCAAAAAGAGAAAATGTTTCCGGAAAACCATTTACAGCAGAATAATGTTGATATCCTGTATTGAATATACCAAAAATCAAACAGGGAACCAAAGCCATGATTACTGTATTCATGGTACGCTTTAAATCATCTGCTGCTCTAACATGACCTCCTGAATGTGTGGTTTCGTTAGGTAAATACAAAAAAGTATGCAACGCATTGAAAGATGCTCGCATTTTAGTGTCTTTGTATTTTAATTTTAACTCGTGTAATTTATTTTTCAAACTCATAGCTTAACCTATTTCTTTGTACATAAGATCCAATCCTTTTCTAATAATCTCCTGGTGCGGTTGTTTTGAAATACACACAAATTCTGTGAGTGCAAAATCCTCTGGTGCTACTTCATACATTCCAATTTCCTCCATTACATCCAGATCTTCAACCATACACGCTTTTAATGTTTGCATCGGGTAAATATCAAGCGGAAAAACCTGTTCATACAATCCGGTTTGCACAAATGCTCTGTGCTCGCCGTTTGTATTGGTATTTAAAACATATTTTTTCTTGGGTGTTAACCACGAAAATGTTAATGCTCTGGTGATAGATATTTTATTAAACATTGGCTTATTCCATCCAAAAAACTCATAGTCATCACCCTCGGGAATTACAGATATCGTGTTGTCATAAAATCCTAAATGCCCATCTGCCTCCACTTTTTTTCCAGTTAAAATACCCCCGCTAATAATACGCACATGTTCTTCATTCAAACCAGAGTCATATACCATTGTTGATACTTCAGCGCCTGCTTTGGTGCGGTAGTATTTTGGATTTTTTAACGAGGAACCTGAGAGAGCAACAATACGCTCTGCATTGAATTTTCCTGTTAATATAAGTTCACCCATTATGACTAAATCTTGCGGAGTTACGGTCCAAACAATTTCACCTTTGTTAATAGGGTCAACTTTGTTGATGAGTGTTCCCACATTTCCGGAAGGATGTGGTCCGGAAATTTTGTGAATGGTAATATCTTGCAGGTTTAAAAACTGTGAAGTACTGTTTTTACCAACACCCACGTGCACCAGTCCATCTGTAAGTTTAGACAGGGCAGTTACTGCAGCTTGTAGTTCTTTCTCTTTTCCGTTTAGAGTAAAATCATAATCTGCTATTAATGGTGCCGTGGCATGAGCAGATATAAAAATTGCCTTAGGTGTTTTGTTAGGATTTGCAATAACATCGTAAGGACGTTGCTTTATAAATGTCCAGCAACCTGATTCCAGTAAGCGACTTTTAATTGTTTCAGAAGAGGCTGAAGCAACATCAAGTTTTCCAAAGTCACGGTAAGTATCCTCTGTATCTGCTGTAATGATAATATGAGTTATAACTCTTTTTGCTCCTCTTTTAATTTCAGTTAATGTACCGCTCACGGGCGAAACAAACCTAATTGCCTCATTCTCACGATGGTAAAAAAGTTCATCGCCAGCTTTAAGCTTAACGCCTTCTTTTACAATCATTTTTGGGGTAATTAAATGAAAATCTGAGGGTCTGATAACGAAAGTGCGGGACCTTGGAGCATTTGTGAGTGCTTTATCTGACTCACCAACAAGTCTAATGTCTAGCCCCTTTTTGATTCTAATGTCTTTTGACATAGGATTTCAGTGTTTAGTTTTCTGTAAATTTATAAAATTGGTAAAAACCAATTAAAAAGAGTGCAAATTTACAAATTTAAGGACGTATTTCTAAGACTAAAAATAACTAAATTTGTTATTTATAATTAGTCTAAATTGTAAATGCTTACAATTTAAAAACAAAGCCCTAAGTTTAAAAAATGTTTATATTTACCTTTCTTTAAAAACCAAAAATCAGGCGCTGATGAAACTTTATTTTTCACTATTTTTTTTGTTATTTTTTCTTGTTTCTTTTAGTCAGGTTAAAGAAGCAACACCTCCTCGACATATCAAAACAATTGAATTTCAAGGAAATACTCCACAAGCGCAACTTCCCATTTTAAAATTAGGAGAAGGATTTCAACTTAGTTTTGATGATATTATAGGTGATGAACGTGATTACTATTACACTATTAATCATTATAATTTTGACTGGACTCCTTCTAATCTTGCCAAAGGAGAATATCTAAATGGTTTTGATGATGTGCGTATCGACTTTTATGAGAATTCTTTTAATACTTTGCAAATGTATTCTCATTATGTATTGAATATTCCAAACAGGGATACACGAGGCATCACAAAAAGTGGTAATTACCTTCTTAGTATTTTTGATGACAGAGGAAATTTGCAGTTTTCAAGAAAATTTATGGTGTATGAAAATGTTGCCAATGTGGGTGTGGAAATCAAACGAACCAGAAACCTAAATTTTATTAACACGAAACAAGTAGTTCATTTTACTATAAATTCTCAAAGTGCCCCTTTAATTAACCCCAATCAAAATGTAAAAACGCTTATTTTACAAAATAGTAATTTAGAGTCTGCCATTTCAGATTTAAAACCACAATATACTTTAGGGAATGAACTCATCTATCGCTATGATTTGGAGGCTTCATTCTGGGGTGGAAATGAATTTTTCAATTTTGACAATAGTGATGTAAGGGGAGCCACCGTAAACATAAGAAGGGTTGAAATGGAAGACACTTTTATCAATTATTTATACACCAATATTTCTAGAAAAGACAGACCCTATACCTACAATCCCGATATAAATGGCAATTTTGTGGTACGTAACATTAGAGGACAAAAAACCAGTATTGATGCTGAGTATGTTTGGGTGCATTTTGCACTTCAATATTATGAAGACCTTAAAGAAGGTGAGGAAATTCATATCTATGGAAACTTCAATAATTACACATTGGATGACTCAACCAGATTGACATATGACACCAATAACGATGTTTACAGGCTTAAATATTTATTTAAACAAGGGTTTTATAACTATAAATATGTTATTAAAGATAGAGATGGAAACATAAATCAAGGTGCCATAAGCGGAAATTTTGATGAAACCGAAAACGATTATACTGTTGTGGTTTACTACAGAGACTTGGGAGGCAGGTTTGATAGAATCATAGGTGTAGGAGCAAACAATTCTGTTAACATTACAAACAATTGAAAACCTTTGTCATTGAAAAGTAAAACATACACCCATAAATACAAATGCTGGATAAATTATCAGTTTTTTTAGCAACAATACTTCCTTCAGAAGAAAAAAGTAAAAATTCTCATCAATTCAGAGGGGAAAAATGTCTCAATTGTGAACAAGTTCTTAATAAAACGGATAGGTTTTGTCCCAATTGTTCACAGCTCAACTCCACTAAAAAACTTCACTTCAAAGATTTATTTAATGAGTTTTTTGGAAGCTTGTTTGCTTACGATAGTCGTATTATGCTCACTTTAAGAGTGCTACTCTTTAAGCCCGGGAAAATTTCTAAAGATTACATTCAGGGCAAAAGGATGCGATATGCCAATCCGTTTCGGTTTTACTTAAGCGTGAGTATTTTGTTTTTTCTTCTAAGTGGATTGTTTAATAAAATTTCAGAATACACAAATGAATATTCAACAGATGAAAACAAGTCTATTTATTCTTCAGGCACATCAAATGTTAAAACACTTAATGACCCTGAAACAGCAAAAATTATAAACGAAGTTTTTAATAAAAGCCAAAATATTGCTGATAGTGTTGAATTGGATTTATCTAACAAATATGTGCTCTCAGAAGATGTTTTGAAAAAGTATCCTGTTGTATATCTTACAGAAAAAGAATTGGACACCTTGAACCGCTGGGAACGATTTGGTAAAAGAATTGACATTTACAATGATTTTTATTTAGAAAACAAAGCTTTAAGTTCTCCTAAGGCATTAACACAAATAGGTCACGAAAACAATGCTTCAAACAGATGGTTCTATAAAAAAGTGATTGATTTTAATTTTTTTAAAGAAAACCCAGGTGTTGCTTATAGTTATTTTGTTTCAAAATTACCGATAGTAATATTTCTCTTCATGCCTTTTTTTGCTTTTTTTATCAAATTGCTATACATAAGAAAAAATAGGTTTACCTATATGGAACATCTAATTTTTGCTTTCCATGTGCAAAGTCTACTTTTTGTGTTTTTAACGATTTCTTTCATTCTTGATTATTTTTTAAACACCTTTTTATTTACTTCTTTAGCTATGCTTGTATTTTTATTTTATTTATACAAAGCGATGCGGCACCTTTATGAACAAGGCAGATTTAAAACAATCGTTAAATTTATAATTCTAAACACTTTATTTAGTATCTTAGCTACTTTCGCCGCAATAGGATATGCGCTTCTATCATTTTCGGTATATTAAATATGGTACAACAAGTTACAAAAGGAATAAAAATTTCAGTCGAAACAAATTTCGAGGGTACATTTTATAAAAATAATAAAATGCAATATGCCTTTAAGTACCAGATTACCATTGAAAATCAAAGCAAAGATCTTGTTCAACTCACTTCAAGATATTGGAAAATAAAAGACGCCCTTAGTTTCAATCAGATTGTTTATGGTGAAGGTGTTGTAGGCAAAAAACCAATCATAAAGCCCGGAGATTCCTATACATACAATTCCGGTTGTTTATTAGTTTCCCCTTTTGGAGCTATGCGTGGTTACTTTACAATGATTAATTTTACGACAACCAGACGTTTTAAAGTGAAAGTACCCTCTTTTAGATTAAGCGCTCCTTTTGCAATGAATTAGTCTATATATCGATTCTATTTTTTTCCCCTGAATTTAAATCTTCATAAGTCATTTTGACTATATTATTATACTTCTCAATTTGTGTTATACTCACAGTTTTAATAAACCCGCGATTCATTTGCAAATCAATTACCTTATTTCCATCTCCTGCATTGTGATGAAATTCTAACAAATTTTCAGAACTTGCCTCATTATTTTCTAAAAATTCTGAAAGCCATTCTTCACGTCTGGTTTTCATTTCTGGAGAATACAATGGGGAAGAACTCCAAATATAATTACCTAAATTTAATTCTATAAAATGCTTTTTAACACCGTCCCATACCAAACGGTACAATTTCAAAGATGAACTCCAGTCAACTAAAACAATTGTAAATGGTTCAATATCCATAAAATCAAATAGCTTAATTTTTAAAACAACATCCTCTGCAGTCAAAAGCTGTTTGACAATCACACCACGACTCATTCTGTAATAAGCTTTTCTTTTGTGAGGCTTAAAACCTCCGTTTAGTAAATTAATAAGTCTGTTTCTTTCACTCACGCCAATCCAGGTTCCTCCTGCAACTTGGTCCTTGGGATATACCAACTTTACATTTTCCTCTATGTATTCCTGAGGACTTAAAGTCTTTCTATTTGGTAATTCATCTCTATTTGATGTTAGTATAAAATTATCATTTCCCTTTGCAATAAATGTTACAGTACACATAATTTGAATGTCCTAAATTTGCTATACAACTTACAAAATTTTAAGAAAGAAGTAAAGCCAATTTTAAAAGAGACTCTTTAAAAATTTGTAACTTTGCAATCAATTTAAAATCAAAGAAAAGCAAGTATTATGGGAAAAGGATTTTATAAAGTTCCAATCGCAGTAAATGAACCTGTTAAAAGCTATGCACTGGGTTCCCCCGAAAGGGAAGAGGTTTTAAAAACATATAAAGCAATGTACAACAGCATTGTTGAAGTCCCCTTATATATTAACGGAAAGGAAGTGCGATCGGGAAATACTGCCACAATGTCTCCTCCTCACGATCACAAACACAGTTTAGGAACCTATCATAAAGCAGAAAAAAAGCATGTTAAGGAAGCCATTACAACCGCACTTGAAGCCAGAAAAAAATGGTCAAAAATGCCCTGGCAACAACGCGCAGGCATTTTCCTGAGAGCTGCAGAATTGATTGCAGGACCTTATCGTGCTAAAATAAATGCTGCGACTATGCTTGGTCAATCTAAAAATATTTATCAGGCTGAGATTGATGCTGCCTGTGAGTTAATAGACTTTTTGAGATTTAACGTTCAGTATATGACTGAAATTTATGCCGAGCAGCCCGAATCAACATCAGGAGCCTGGAACCGCATTGAATATCGCCCGCTTGAAGGATTTATCTATGCTATTACCCCTTTTAACTTTACAGCTATAGCCGGAAACTTACCGGCAAGTGCTGCGCTTATGGGTAATGTGGCCATCTGGAAACCCAGTGACAGTCAAGTATATTCTGCAAAAGTGATTATGGATATTTTTAAAGAAGCCGGTGTGCCCGATGGAGTGATTAATGTGGTGATGGGTGACCCCGTTATGATTACAAATGAAATTCTAGGCAGCCCCGATTTTTCAGGTTTGCATTTTACCGGTTCTACAGATATATTTAAAATGCTTTGGAAACAAATAGGCAACAATATCAATACTTATAAAACCTATCCACGCATTGTGGGTGAGACTGGTGGTAAAGATTTTATCGTTGCTCATAAATCTTCAGACCCCATTCAAATTGCTACTGCGATTTCAAGAGGGGCTTTTGAGTTTCAAGGTCAAAAATGTTCTGCGGCATCAAGATGTTATATTCCTAAAAGCTTGTGGCCTGCTGTTAAAAAACAAGTAATAAAAGATGTAAAATCATTTAAAATGGGATCACCTGAGGATATGGGTAATTTCATAACTGCAGTGATTCACGAAGGCTCTTTTGATAAACTGGTAAGCTATATTGACCAGGCAAAAAAGGACAGCAATACTGAAATTGTTGTGGGTGGTAATTATGACAAGTCAAAAGGCTACTTTATTGAACCTACAGTTATACTCACTGATGACCCAAAATACACCACGATGTGTACAGAGTTATTTGGCCCTGTGGTGACCATCTATGTTTATGAAGATGAAAAATGGGAAGAAACACTTCGCCTTGTTGATGAAACTTCAGAATATGCGCTCACAG
>DAINOA010000068.1:0-11060 GCA_036735625.1 Planktosalinus sp.
TCACTCTTTTTTGTACTTTTTGCCCGGTGGCGGTATAAAGATACTCAATAAATTTATTTGTGCCGTGAAAAGTGATTTTAACAGGCAGGTTGAGGTGGTTGTAGGTGATGGAGGAAATGTTTTTCACGTGATCTGCAACCAGATTGCCGTTGGCGTCACTATTTTACTCCCATGATAAAGCCACTCTTGCCTTCAATCAAATTGTTGAAGATGCTTGATCAATTTCTCAACCGCCTTACCTCGATGTCCAATGGTGTTTTTTTGTTCCAAAGTCATTTCGGCAAAAGCCAAATCATATCCCTCCGGTTTAAAAATAGGGTCATACCCAAACCCCTTAGTGCCTTTTTTTTCTTTGAGGACAGTGCCTTTACAAATTCCGGCAAAACAAGTTGTTTTTCCATTTAAAACAAGTGCAATCACGGTTTTGAATTGGGCTTTTCGATTGGTTTTTTCTTTTAATTCTGCAAGAAGTTTTTTCATGTTCTCATCGGCATTTTTTTGCTCACCGGCATATCGGGCACTGTAAACTCCCGGTGCACCGTCAAGCGCATCCACTTCAAGGCCGGTGTCATCTGCAAAACAGTCATAACCGTAGTTTTCTTTGATGTAAGTTGCCTTTTGAAGCGCATTGCCTTCAATGGTGGGCGAGGTTTCGGGGATGTCCTCAAAACAACCGATATCGGCGAGGCTTAAAAGGGTGATTTGTTTGGGAAGTTGTGCTTGTACTTCTTTAATTTTATTGGGATTGTTTGTGGCAAAAACGATTTTCATGGGTATTTGTTAACTGTTAATAGTTATTTGGAATCTCACTCCGCTTAAGCTTCGGATGACAAGGTTTGGTGCTTTTAATTTGTAATTTTTAACGATGATGATAAGGTTCATTTTTCAAAATAGTAAAGCCTCTGTAAAGTTGTTCAATAAAAAAGAGCCGCACCATTTGGTGGGAAAATGTCATAGATGAGAGTGCTATTTTTCCATTGGCTCTTTGGAAAACTTCTTCACTAAAACCATAAGGGCCTCCAATAATAAAAAGGAGGTTTTTGATGCCGCTGTTCAACTTTTTTTGGAGCAATTCTGAAAATCCAATTGATGTGTAATTTTTACCGTTTTCGTCAAGAAGAATGACTTCATCAGACGGGTCAATTTGCTTTAAAAGTAGGGTGCCTTCTTTCTCTTTTTGTTGAATTTCTGAAAGGGATTTTGTATTTTTTAAGTCTTGTATGATTTGTATTTCAAATGAAATGTAAAACCCAAGTCTTTTTGAGTAATCATCAATTAACTGCTGAAGATGCAGATTGTCTGTTTTTCCAATGGTAAGTAACTTGATTTTCATAAATACAAAAATAGCAAATAAAGCGGGTATCAATTAGGGTTAATTCTTAATGATTTACTTATTTTAGCTAAAAATAGAGAACGCATGATTTCTGATAAACAGTTTGAAAAGGAGTTGAGTATCATCATTGCAAACGCCATTAGAGAAGATGTGGGTGATGGTGACCACAGCTCTTTGGCTTGTATTCCTTATGATGCAGTGGGAGAGGCAAAACTTTTGGTTAAAGACGAAGGTATCATAGCAGGTGTAGAATTTGCAAAACAGGTGTTTGATTTTGTTGATTCAACACTCGAAGTGGAAGTGTTAATTCACGATGGTTCTAAAGTGAAATATGGAGATATTGTTTTTTATGTTTCGGGTTTATCCCAGTCAATCTTAAAGGCTGAACGATTGGTATTAAATGCCATGCAACGAATGAGTGCCATAGCTACAAAAACAAATCAATTTGTAAAACTTCTAGAAGGCACCCAAACAAAAATACTTGACACGCGTAAAACTACCCCGGGAATAAGAGCTCTTGAAAAATGGGCGGTGAAAATTGGAGGAGGCGAAAACCATCGGTTTGCTTTATATGATATGATTATGTTAAAAGATAATCACATCGATTTTGCCGGAGGAATCACAAAAGCCATAGAAGCGACTAAAGAGTATTTAAGAGACCATAAACTTCACTTGAAAATAATAGTAGAAGCAAGAAACCTAAAAGAAATTGAAGAAATCATTAAAAATGATGGAGTTTACCGAATCCTGATTGATAATTTTAACTTTGAAGATACTAGAAAGGCAGTAGCCCTCATTGGCGACCACTGTCAAACAGAATCATCAGGTGGCATTACGTTGGAAACTGTCAGAAAATATGCCGAATGTGGAGTTGATTTTGTCTCAACGGGTGCCATCACACATTCTGTTCACAACATGGATTTAAGCTTAAAAGCTGTTGAGTTTTAAAACATTTAAAAATTTATGTCTGAAGAAATTGAGGAAGGCTTAATGAAAATACCCGTTTTACGAAATCTTGTAAAATTTGGTAAAACAATAAAACTTCCCGGTTTTGAAGGACTTTCGCTCTATGACCTTTTGGAAACCTATATTGTGGGAATTGCAAAAGGCACTTTTTCTGCACGGGCTGGTGCCATTGCGTTTAGTTTTTTTATGGCGATATTTCCTTTTATTCTTTTTGTATTAAACCTTATCCCTTATGTGAGAATTAATAATTTTCAAGAAGAATTTTTGAGACTTATTGACGAGTTACTACCTGCGCAAACCGCTGAGTTTTTTCAACCTGTAATGGAAGATATAGCAGCAAACCCCAGAGGAAGCTTGTTATCTTTCACTTTGATTCTTGCTATTTTTTTGATGGCAAATGGTGTGAATGCTATTTTCAGCGGATTTGAATATTCTTTTTATGTGAAGAAGAAGCGTTCTGTTTTCAGACAATACTTGATTGCTGTTTTGGTTTCGATATTTTTAGCGTTGGTTCTTTTTGCAGCTGTAATAGGGTTGCTCATAGGGCAATATTTAATCTTAAATTTAAATGAGGAAGCAAGGTGGCTTGATGATTTCGCCTGGATTTCCATTTTGAGGTATATTTCTTTTGTGATTTTAATCTATATAATCATTGCCACTCTCTATTATTTTGGAACTAAAGAAAGTCGATCATATCGTTTTTTCTCTCTGGGTGCAATAATCACAACAGGATTATTTTTGTTGACTACTTATCTGTTTGGTATTTATATCGAAAACTTTTCAACATACAATGAACTTTATGGGTCCATTGGAGCACTGCTAGTGATGATGTTGTACATTTGGATCAATTCAAACCTGCTTTTACTAGGATTTGAACTCAATGTAACCATACACAGGCTCAAAAGCCGAAAAAAATCCCACTGATTTATTTATGAATTACTTTATTAATGTTATAATTCCTATTCCAATACAAAATCTTTTTACTTATGAGGTAAACAAAGACGAAGCACAATTTTTAAAGCCCGGAATGAGAGTGACGGTTCCCTTCGGAAAATCAAAGGTCTATACAGCAATTGTTTACCAAGTTCATACACAAGAACCGGGAACATATAAAACTAAAGAAATTGAGCAAATTCTCGATGATAAACCCATCATAACGTCCTTACAGATCAAACATTGGAAATGGATAGCTTCCTACTATATGTGTACGCTTGGTGAAGTGATGAGGGCTGCAGTATCTCGCGCCTTTTTGCTTGAAAGCAAAACGGTCATTTCCATAAACAACCAATCAACATTTGATTTGAACACCCTCAACGATGAGGAGTTTCTTGTAGTTGAAGCTTTTCACTTGCAAAAAGAATTGAGAATTGAGGAAATACAGGATTTAATTAACAAAAAAGCTGTTTTGCCCTTGCTTCACAGGCTTGTTGACAAGGGGATCATTACTACCAAAGAAGAGGTTGTTGAGCAATACAAACCCAAACTTGTTAAATATATAAAACTTCAACAAGAATTTACAAAACCTGAAAGTTTAAAAGGACTTCTTGAAATACTTTCTTCAGCAAAAAAGCAACGGGAAGCTGTGATGCATTACTTAACATTGACTTCAAAATCAAAGAAACCGCTATCAGTAAAGGAGCTAAGTGAAAAAAGTGGGATTTCAAATGCTGTGATTAAAGCCTTGATTTCAAAAGGTATTTTTGAGGAATTTGAAATCCAAAAAGATAGAATTTCTTATCAAGGAGATGCTCCAAAGGCAATCAAAGCATTGAGTGATTCTCAACAAAGCGCATTTGAGGCTATCAAAGAAAATTTTAAAACACAAGATGTTACCTTGTTACACGGAGTAACGGCTAGCGGTAAAACAGAAATTTATGTTAAGCTCATCAAGGAGACCATTCAGGAAGGAAAACAAGTATTGTATATGCTCCCTGAAATTGCTTTAACAACCCAACTCATAGGCAGGTTGCAGCATTATTTTGGCGAAAAAGTTTCTGTGTATCATTCTAAATATTCTGTTAACGAGCGGGTAGAGGTATGGCACAACGTTTTAGAATCGAAATCAAAAGCCCAAATTATTATTGGAGCCCGGTCTTCCTTATTTCTACCCTTTCAGGATTTAGGACTCATAATCGTTGATGAGGAACATGAGCCTTCTTTTAAACAGTTCAGCCCGGCACCCAGGTACAATGCTCGTGATTCTGCTATCGTTTTAGCAAACTTGCACAAAGCAAAAACGGTGTTGGGTTCAGCGACGCCTGCAATTGAAACCTATTTTAACGCCAAAGACCAAAAATATGGTTTGGTCACATTAACAGAACGTTTTGGAGAGGTGCAATTACCAGATATTGAATTAGTAAACTTACGCGAAAGCTACCATAAGAAAAAGATGAAAGGTCATTTTTCTCAGGTTCTCATTGAGGCCATGGAAGCCGTTTTGTCAAATGGTGAACAAGTATTACTTTTTCAGAACCGCAGAGGCTTTTCACCTACAGTAGAATGTATGACCTGCGGTCATTCACCTCAGTGTCCCAATTGTGATGTAAGCTTAACTTACCATCAACTTAAAAAGCAATTACGATGTCATTATTGCGGTTATCACATCGCGATGCTGGATGATTGTATGGCGTGTGGAAGTGTTCATTTGGATACCAAAGGTCTTGGTACAGAGCAAATAGAAACCGAACTCAAAACCCTTTTCCCGGCAAAAAAAATCGCCAGAATGGATCAGGACACCACAAAGGGTAAACACGCCTATGAAAGATTGATTGATGGACTGGAACAAGGAGAAATTGACATTATGGTGGGAACACAAATGCTCGCAAAAGGTCTTGACTTTAGAAACGTGAGTTTGGTGGGCGTAATGAATGCAGACAACTTACTTAACTTTCCAGATTTCAGAGCAATAGAGCGTAGTTTTCAGTTGTTACTTCAGGTTTCCGGTCGAGCCGGTCGCACACTGAAACAAGGTAAGGTGATTATACAGACCTTCAATCCAAAACATCCCGTTTTACAACAAGTTGTGGAGCACGATTATTTGGGAATGTATGATTTTCAGATTCAGGAGCGTTTTGATTTTAAATACCCTCCTTTTTATCGCCTTATAAAAATAACCGTTAAGGATAAAAAATTTGTAAAAATGCAATCGGCAGCAAACTGGTTGAGTCAATCGTTACGGAATGTTTTTGAGGAAAATATATTAGGTCCTGAGCAGCCACCGGTGGGGCGCGTTAGAAATGAATACATTACAAATATCTTAATCAAAATCCCAAAAAATCAATCTCTTAAAAAAACCAAAGAAATCATTCGAAAAATAGAGCGAAGTTTTCTTTCGGTAAAAGAGTTCAGGAGTGTGAAATTAATAATAGATGTAGATAATTATTAAGTATTGAAAGAAGAGCTTAAAGCCTCAACGAGTGCTGATTTTTTATTTCTGCTCAATGGGAGAAACTCTTTTTCAATTTCAACAGATTTGCTATTGTAACGTTCCACTCTGTCGAGATTCACAATATAAGATTTGTGAATTCTCATAAAACGCTCTTGAGGCAGGAGTGCCGCAAAAGACTTCATTGTAGAAAGCACTACAAGAGACTCGTGGTCTGTGACTAGTTTTACATAATCACCCAAAGCTTCGATGTATTTTAATTCATTGAGGAAAACTTTCCTCTTTTTGAGATTGCTTTTCACAAAAATAAAATCTTCATCATCAAAGCCTTCGTCATTTTTGAGTTTGAAATTTGTAATGGCTTTGTGAACGGCATTGAGGAAGCGCTCTTTGGTTATGGGTTTTCTCAAATAATCAACCGCATCATAATCAAAAGCCTTAAAAGCATATTTTGTTTTTCCGGTAATGAAAATGATTTGCGGTTTTTGATTTAAATCATCAAGTAAATCAAACCCGGAAAGGATAGGCATTTCAATGTCCAAAAAAACAAGGTCTATTTTATTATTTAACAGCCCCATTTTAGCTTCAATGGCATTGTTATATTCTGAGACGAGATTTAATGATGGATGGCTTTGAACCAGTCTAACAATAGACAAGCGCTGTAAGCTTGAATCATCAACAATGACACAGTTTAGTACTACTTTTTCCACAAATTCCCCATTTAATTTAGTAGGACAATATTAGTTAAATTATCGATAAAGTGCAACTATTTTCATTATTTAACGAATTAAATTTCAAAAGTATAGGAAAAAGTGTAGGAAGAAATTGCCTATTAAAAGCTTTTGTAGATTCTAAATAAAACACTATTTTTGCACCCTCATTTATCAAAACGAAAAGTGATGAATGATAATTATAATAACAATATAAACAAATTTTTATGAATCATTATGAAACTGTTTTCATCTTAAATCCCGTTTTATCTGAAGAACAGATAAAGGAAACAGTTAAGAAATTTGAAGATTTTCTTGTTTCTAACGGCGCTAAGATGATATCCAAAGAAAATTGGGGCTTGAAAAAATTAGCTTACCCAATTCAACACAAAAAAAGTGGTTTTTATCACTTATTTGAATTTACAGCTCCAGGAGAGATTATCACTCCTTTTGAGTTAGCATTCAGAAGAGACGAGCGCATTATGCGTTATTTAACTGTAAAGTTGGATAAGCACGCGATTGCCTGGGCTGAGAAGAGAAGAAATAGAAACAATGAAAAAGCAACTGCTTAATTATGGCAACACTAGAACAACAATCAAAAGGTAAAAAAGACGGAGAAATCAGATATTTAACTCCGCTTAACATTGATACCAGCAAAAACAAAAAATACTGTCGATTTAAAAAATCGGGTATAAAATACATCGATTATAAAGATGCAGATTTCTTATTGAAATTTGTCAATGAGCAAGGAAAGTTATTGCCCAGAAGACTTACAGGTACTTCATTAAAATACCAAAGAAAAGTGGCGGTAGCTGTAAAAAGAGCACGTCACCTGGCATTAATGCCATATGTAGCAGATTTATTAAAATAAAAAGAGCACGACATGGAAGTTATATTAAAAAATGACGTTGAGAATCTAGGATTTACAGACGACGTGGTAACTGTTAAAAATGGTTATGCTAGAAACTTTTTAATTCCGCAAGGACACGCTATTTTAGCGACATCATCTGCTAAAAAAGTACTAGCTGAAACACTAAAGCAACGTGCTTACAAAGAGCAAAAGCTTGTTGATGATGCTAAAAAGCTAGCGGCTAAGATGGCAGAATTAGAAATAAAATTAACGGCAAAAACAGGAGAAGGAGACAAATTATTTGGTTCTATCTCAAATGCAGATGTTGCTGTTGCCCTTGAAAATGAGGGAATCACTATGGAGAAGAAATTTATCACTGTACCGGGTGGTTTAATTAAAAGAACAGGACAATATGAAGCTTCTGTTCGTTTCCACAGAGATGTGATTGCAACCTTACCTTTTCAAGTAGTTGCTGAAGCAAAATAAAAGCATATACTAGTATAATTAAACAAGCCTTTTGAAGAAATTCTTAAGGCTTTTTCTTTAAGCATGAAATACACCAGACTTACAAAAGAACAATTTGAAGAACTTCATCTTGAGTTTGCCCGGTTTTTAGCAAGCCAGTCAATCACAGAAGATGAATGGAAAAAAATAAAACTTGAAAAGCCTGAAATTGCAGATGAAGAACTCGATGTGTTTAGTGATTTAATCTGGGAAGCTACACTTTCAAATGTTACCTATCTTGAAAACTGGAGTGAAAATCAGGTCTATTTGTTTTTTTTTGGCGAAAGCCAAATAGCACTTATTGCCATTAAAACCACAATTAAAAGCGTAGATTTTACAACACAGGAAGGAATCGATTGGCTCGAAAAAAACATAGGAGAGGACACTGTAGAAATTTTTGAAGGAACTAAAGAGTACACCTTAGAAAAAAACCTTGAACTATTTAATTTTATAGAGCAAGGTGCCATTATCTCGAAAGGCGAATTTTACAAGAACCTCAAAGAATTATTATAAAAGTTTACTCATACCGCAAGGATTCAATAGGATCTAGTGCAGCTGCTTTTGCCGCCGGATATGACCCGGCAATCACCGCAACGATAAATGAAATAATGGCAGCCGCAATCATCGCAGCCCAGGGCAAGGAATAATCAAATTTTAAAAAATAAGCAAATAAAAATCCGCCAACGACTCCCAGAAAAATTCCCAATGCACCTCCCATTTGACCAATAAGTACTGTTTCAATGATGAATTGGTTGGCAATGGTTTTTCGTTTTGCTCCCAGCGATTTTCTAACCCCAATTTCCCGGGTGCGCTCTGTCACTGAAACGAGCATAATATTCATCAGAGCGATAGATGAACCAAAAATAGTGATGATACTAATAATCCAGGCTGCAGCTTCAAGGTAACCTGTGATACTGGCAATGCGACTGATTAAATCATCACTGCGCACCATTCCAAAATTGTTTTCCTCCAGTGGGCTTAGTCCGCGTATGTTTCTAAAAGTAATAATTGCCTCTTCTTGAGCACTGTCCAGCATTTCAGCGTTATCAACCATCACACTGATGTTGTAATTGATATTAGGTTGCGTAAAAATACTTCGGGCAGCTTGAATGGGAATCATAACTCGTAAATCCTGATTGTTGCCAAAAGTGGAACCTTTTGATTTTAAAACACCCACTATGGTGTATTTTGCCCCACGCACGCTAATTACTTTATCAATAGGGTTTTCGTCCTTAAAAAGGCTTTTGACAATATCTGAACCAATGATACACACATTATTATTATTTGATATGTCAAAGGAGTTAAAATTTCGTCCCAAATCAACTTCGAGTCCGGAATTGTTTAAAAAGTTTTCATTAATCCCTAAAACCTGAACCTCAGGGTCTGTTTTAAGGTTTTCATATTTGATTTCTGCAGAAATAGTTCCGGTAAATGAAACGGCTGTTCGGGTCAATGGAAAATTATAGCTTTCTTCAAAATCCTTGATATCCCTGTAACTCAGGACGGGATTTACTTTTTGTCTTTCGCCGGAGCGTTGAATTTCAAAATCATATCGCTGCAGTGTAAAGGTATTTGAGCCCATCGAGGCGAAGTCGCCGGCAATGGTGTTTTCTAAAGATTTTACCGCACTTAAAATCATCACAAGGGCAAACACACCAATAGCGATAATGAGTATCGTAAGTATTGTGCGCAACAGTTGTGTGCGAATTGAATTTAAAGCAATGCGTATGTTTTCTCTGAGAAGTTTAAACATAAATCCCCGGTTTTTAAAATAAGTCTCTTTTAGACGTATAAAGTTACAAAGAATCAAAAGATTAATTGATGAATTTAAAATCACCCTCATCACAAGGTAGTGCGAAGTGACACAAACTAAATTGACATTTGGTTCTTGCATTTTGGAATATATAATCAGATATTTGTGCTTTAGACAAAGCAATGGCAAAAAAACCTTCAGTACCCAAAGGCACAAGAGACTTCTCACCACAAGAAGTCGCAAAGCGCAACTACATAATGAAGACCATCAAAAAGAGCTTCAAGCTTTATGGTTTTCAACCCATTGAAACACCCTCTTTTGAAAATTCAGACACCTTGATGGGAAAATATGGGGAAGAAGGCGACCGCTTGATTTTTAAAATATTGAATAGTGGAGATTATTTGTCCAAAGTTGAGGAAGTGCTTTACAGCGAAAAAGACAGTCTAAAAATTACACCTAAAATCTCCGAAAAAGCCCTACGATACGACCTTACCGTTCCCTTTGCCCGTTATGTAGTGCAACACCAAAATGAAATCACCTTTCCGTTTAAACGATACCAGATGCAACCAGTGTGGCGTGCAGACCGGCCTCAAAAAGGACGTTTTAGAGAATTCTGGCAATGTGATGCCGATGTGGTGGGTTCAGATTCCTTGTGGCAGGAAATAGAGTTGGTACAATTGTATGATGCTGTTTTTTCAGACTTGGGACTCAAAGGAATCACCATCAAAATAAACAACCGTAAAATTCTTTCAGGAATCGCTGAAGTCATCGGCGCCGAAGATAGACTGATTGACTTCACAGTAGCACTGGATAAACTCGACAAAATAGGGGAAGAGGGCGTAAAAAAAGAAATGCTTGAAAATGGAATTACTCAAGATGCCATTGAAAAACTTCAGCCGCTCTTCAGTTTTGATGGTTCCAATGAAGATAAGTTAAAGAGTCTTTTAGCACTTCTAAATACTTCCGAAACCGGAAAAAAAGGAATTGAAGAAGTGACATTTGTTATTGAAAATGCGCAGAAATTAGGATTAAAAGTTGCTCAAATCGAACTCGATGTGACTTTAGCCCGCGGGCTCGATTACTACACCGGTGCCATTTTTGAAGTAAGCGCTCCCAAAGACGTTCAAATGGGTAGCATTGGTGGTGGTGGGCGTTATGATGACCTCACCGGTATTTTTGGATTAAAAGGCGTGAGTGGTGTGGGGATTTCATTTGGTTTGGACCGCATTTATTTAGTATTGGAAGAACTCCAATTATTTCCCGAAACGGTAGAGGCAAACACCAAAGTGCTTTTTATCAATTTTGGTGAGGTAGAAGCATTGTATGCTATGCAAGCCATTTCAAGCCTCAGAGCAAAAAATATCCCGGCGGAGTTGTATCCTGATACTGCCAAAATGGGCAAACAAATGACCTATGCCGATAAAAGAGAAATTCCTTTTGTAGTGCTCGCCGGCGGAAATGAAGTAAAAGCCAATCGCTATACTTTAAAAAATATGAAAAGGGGTGAACAAATAACAGTTGACTTAAATGAACTGATTGAAAAGTTGGGGTTTTAAGGA
>DAINOA010000069.1:0-11049 GCA_036735625.1 Planktosalinus sp.
ATAAAACTCGTCAGGCTTTTCTGCGTGTAGCCAGTGACCGGCATCTGGAACGGTTGCGATAGTAGCTTTTGGAAAATGTTTTTTTATGAGCATTTCATCCATTTCTTCAATGTATCCTGATCGTCCTCCTCTAATAAATAAGGTTTCCCCTTCATATTTTGCATCATCAGGAAGCCCCTTGCCAACTTCTTCAATATTTTCTATTAAAGCCGGAAGATTCAACCGTAATGCAAAGTCATCTTGCCCAATTCGATATAAATTTTTAAGCAGAAACTGGCGTATTCCAAAATTTGAAATATAGTTTTTCAATTGTTTATCGGCATCACCTCTTGAATCCATTGCTTTAAAATCAAGTGATGACAATCCTTTTAAAATATCCTGATGGTGTTGTGGATAGTATTTTGGGGCAATGTCTGCTACTATTAGTTTTGAAACATAATCCGGATATTTGGTTGCAAAAAGCATAGCCGTTTTTCCGCCCATTGAGTGTCCCAGTAAAACGAAATTCTTTAAATTCTTTTCATCGCAGTAGTGTTTTAAATCTTCTGCCATGAGTTCATAGCTAAAGTCGTCTGTATGAAAACTGCGGCCGTGGTTTCGCTGGTCTATCATATGGACTTCATAGCCGTTTTCTGCAAACCGGCTTCCCAGGGTTTTCCAGTTATCGCCCATACCAAGAAAACCATGGAGGATTAAAAATGGGGTTCCAGTTCCTTCTATGTTTGCGTAAAGAACTTCCATTAAATTGTTTTGTTTATTATTATTTAAAATTAACCTAGTCTTTCAACCTGTGCAAATACATACCCACCACATTTTCAAGCCCAAGATACAGTGCTTCTGAAATCAAAGCGTGCCCAATGGAAACTTCAAGTAAGCCGGGAATATTTTGTTTAAAAAACGCAATGTTGTCCAACGATAAATCGTGCCCTGCGTTGATGCCCAGTCCCAGTTCGTTTGCTAAAACGGCACATTCTGTATAAGGCTTTATACCGTCTTTATTTCCTAAATCATATTGGTGTGCAAAAGCTTCAGTATATAGCTCGATCCGGTCTGTTCCTATGGCTTTAGCGCCTTCAATCATATTCAAATCAGGGTCCACAAAAATGGAGGTGCGAATACCATTTTGCTTTAGCTCTGCTATCACATCAATCAAATAATCCTTATGTTTCAAAGTATCCCAGCCTGCATTTGAGGTGAGCACATCGTCACCGTCTGGAACTAAAGTAACTTGTGTGGGTTTTATTTCCAGCACCATATCCAAAAAGGGACGGAATGGGTTTCCTTCAATATTGTATTCAGTATAAACTACCGGCTTTAAATCATAGGCATCTTGATGACGAATGTGGCGTTCATCGGGCCGCGGGTGAATGGTAATTCCCTGTGCACCAAATTCCTGAATATCTTTTGCTGCTTTCAACAAATCTGGCATATTGCCTCCTCTGGCATTTCGTAAGGTTGCAATTTTGTTAATATTTACGCTTAGCTTGGTCATAAATCGTACATTTGAGACACAAAAATACAAAGATGCTTGACGACCATCTGTACTATTTTAATTAATTTGCATAAAATTTAAAACATTTTGGACACCCATTTATACATTATTCGCGATATTGACCCTTTTGACATCAACACACCTCTGGTAGATGTAAAGGCGATTTTTAATCAATTAACTTATTCTCACATTCCTGTTACAAGGGATGGTATTTTTTTGGGTTGTGTTTCTGAAACTGATGCACATTGTTTTGATATTCAAAAAAAACTCTCAGATTATACTTATGCTATTGAACCCTTTTATGTAAGGGAAAACACCAACTGGCTTGATATCATTGAGGCATTTGCTAAAAACGCCAGCAACATCATGCCGGTTTTAAGTCAAGCTAATATTTATTTAGGTTATTTTGAACTTGCTGATATAATGAGTTTGTTCAACAATACTCCTTTTTTGAATGAAAACGGTGCTATTATGGTTGTTGAAAAAGGATCAAGAGAGTACTCTTTTAGTGAAATCTGCCAAATAGTGGAATCCAACAACACAAAGATTTTAGGAGTTTTTGTTTCAGAAATTAATGGGGAAAAAACACAAACAACTTTAAAGGTAGGTTTTACAGAAATTAGTGCGATTGCTCAAACCTTTAGACGATATGGTTATGAAGTTGTATCGAGCCACGATGAAGATAAATGGACAGATAACTTGAAAGAGCGCTCTGAATATCTTGATAAATACCTTAATATTTAATGAAATTTGAAATTGAAGTTTTTTATTTCAAGATTCTGGTTTGAGAAGCTTATGGGTTGATCGTCGTTGAATTCAATTTTTTTTAAAGTTGGCTCGTTAAACAATTTTGCATAGTAATATAAAAAATATGAAACCACTCAAAGTTGGTATTTTTGGTCAGTTTTATCATGAAGATTCGAGTATATCAATTGAGTTGTTGTTTGATGTATTGAATAAGAGCAATGTTTCTATTTTTATTGAAGAACATTTTTACAAACTTATTATTGATAATCAAAACATTGAGTCATCAAAATTCCAATTTCCTACATTCAAAAAACTAGATAAAAGCTTTGATTTGTTTTTTAGTATAGGAGGTGACGGTACCATCTTAAAATCTATCACTTACATTAAAGATCTAAGCATTCCCCTTGCAGGCATCAATACCGGGCGACTTGGATTTTTAGCCAGCATCCAAAAAGAAGAAATAAGCACCAGTGTTCAAAAAATACTTGAAGGTAGTTACAATATTTCAGAACGCAGTCTATTGAGTATTGATGTGTCGCCTCAAAATAAAGATATTCACACCCTCAATTTTGCTTTAAACGAAATAAGTGTCATCAGAAAAAACACAACTTCGATGATAAAAGTGGACACGTATCTCAACAATGAGTTCCTTACCTCATACTGGTCTGATGGCCTTATCATCTCCACTCCTACGGGATCTACAGGATACTCTTTAAGCTGTGGTGGTCCCATTCTTGAGCCTAGTTCTTCCAGTTTAATTTTGACCCCTATTGCTCCCCACAATCTCAATGCAAGACCCATCGTTGTTCCAGATTCTACAGAAATTAAATTAAAAGTTACCGGAAGGGAAGATAACTATTTGGTTTCTCTAGATTCAAGAATTGCAAGTTTTGACAATGAGTCTGTCATTACTATTAAAAAATCACCCTTTACCATAAAAATGATTCAACTTCAAGAGGAGAGTTTTATAAAAACGCTCCGAAAAAAGTTATTATGGGGAGAAGACAAGCGTAATTAGACAATAATTTCCCACAAAGTTTGTTAATCAAATGAGACTATCCTGCAATAGTTATTGCAGCCCAAACTTAATTGTTATATTTGCAAACTTTTTAGGTTTTATGAAGTATTTGATCACCGCTTTACTAGCAGTAATATCCTTTCAAATCGCACAATCCCAGACTTATGAAATAGGTGGGTTACTTGGTGGTGCAAATTATATTGGCGATGTAGGACCCACAAATTATATCAGTCCCAATGATATTGCTATTGGCGGCTTGTTTAGATGGAACAGAACTCCACGTCATTCTTTTAGGTTTTCTGCCACCTATGCCCGTTTAAACGCTGATGATGCCGACTCAAAAGAAACGCGCAGACAACAAAGAGACTTGTCTTTTAAGAACAGAGTTATAGAAGCCTCTTTGGGTATAGAATACACTTTTTGGGAATTCAATACCCACGCTATGAAACCTCAAAACTCACCCTATTTATACACCGGAATCACCTATTTTAATTATGAAAGCTTATTTTTGGGGCAAAATAACCAAATCCAAAAGTATGGAAATGATTGGGCATTTGCTATTCCAATGGTTGTGGGTTACAAAATGACTGTTGGAAGGCACCTCGTTCTTGGAGCTGAAATAGGAGCCAGATATACTTTTACAGACAATCTGGACGGCAGCAACCCCACCGGTGAAAAAGCAAACGACCCAAATTTAAAATTTGGTAATCTCAACAGTAACGACTGGTATGTTTTTACCGGATTCCATTTAACAGTGATGTTTGGCAGAAAACCTTGTCATTGTGCTTTTTAAACTATGAGCTTAAAAGAACAAATAGTACCCTCCAGATTACCCAATCACATTGCTGTGATTATGGATGGCAATGGTCGTTGGGCTAAGTTAAAAGGTCTCTTTCGCACTGCCGGTCATGAAAAAGGTGCTAATGCCGTTAAGGAAGTGGTTGAAGGCTGTGGTGATTTAGGCATAAAGTATGTCACATTGTATGCTTTTTCAACAGAAAACTGGAACAGGCCAAAAATGGAAGTAAAAACCCTAATGAACCTTTTAGTTTCCTCATTGAAAAAAGAAATCAATACATTACAAAAAAACAAAATAAGGCTCCATGCAATTGGGAATATAGAATCATTGCCTCCCAAGGTTCATAAAGAACTTCACGAGGTTATGGAAAAAACAAAAGAAAACGATAAAATGATGCTCACATTAGCACTAAGCTACGGTTCCAGAGAGGAAATAACTAATATAATTAAAGAAATAAGTGCTAAAGTTAAAAATAATATAATTTCTATTGAAAACATTGATGAAACGGTTATAAATGAGCATCTTTACACGCAAAATTTACCTGATGTGGATTTGCTGATAAGAACCAGCGGAGAACAACGCATCAGTAACTTTTTATTGTGGCAAATAGCATATGCAGAGCTTTATTTTACTGAAGTTCTTTGGCCCGATTTTAATAAAGAGCATCTTTTTGAAGCAATCATAAATTATCAAAACAGAGAAAGAAGATTTGGAAAAACAAGTGATCAACTTAACTAATTTAATCTTAAAACAACAAAGATTAAATTTACATACCATAATAATATGTCTGGTTTTATTGCCACTTGTGGCATTTTCTCAACAAAATCAACTAGACACCGGAAAAAGATACACGATAGGTGAAATTACCGTAAGAGGGTCTCAAAGCTTCAATGAGCTTACTGTCATTGCATTTTCAGGACTTAAAAAAGGAGAGGAAATATTTATTCCCGGTGAGCGCATAAGTAATGTAATCAAAAAACTTTGGGATGAAAATCTATTCAGTGATGTTAATATTTATGTCACAAATATAGAAGGCAATACCGCAGACATAGAAATAAATATTACAGAACTTCCCACTTTAAATGAAGCTACTTTAACAGGAATCAGAAAAGGAAAATCTAAAGAATTACTAAAAGAATTAAAGCTTAATTCCGGAACTAAAATAACTAAGAATCTTTTAACAACAACCAAAAATTATATCTCTAACAAATATAAAAAAGACGGTTTTTATTTTGCTGATGTCTCTTTAAAAACAACTCCAGAAGTAGATTCAACAGGAGTAGAAGTTGGTCAAAATCTTAGTGTAAATATCGATAGAGGAAATAAAGTAAAAATTTCCAAAATTCATTTTCAAGGCAACGAAGCACTAGGTGACAAAAAGCTGCGGCGTGCAATGAAAAAAACCAAACAAAAAAACCCAATACGTCTTTTCAAGCGTTCAAAATACTCAAAAGAAGCTTTCCTGGAAGATCAAGTTTCCTTAATCAACAAATACAAAGAAAACGGTTATCGCGATGCGCGAATCACTTCAGATTCACTCGTTATTCTCAATGACAAAAGACTTGAGTTATTTCTCAATATCGAAGAAGGAAATCAACATTATTTTGGAGACATTCGTTTTATTGGGAACAGTGTTTATACAGATCAGGAACTCAGAAACTTTCTTGGAATTAAAAAGGGTGATATCTACAACGGGATATTACTTGATAAAAGAATCGCTGACGACTCAGACCCGGATGCAGATGATTTAACAAATGCCTATCAAAATACCGGATATTTATTCTCTCGCATCAACCCTGTTGAAGTTAATGTCCAAAATGACACCATTGACTTTGAAATACGAATATTTGAAGGAAAAGAAGCCTATTTTAATAATGTAACTGTCGTTGGAAACAACAAAACAAATGACCATGTCATCTATAGAGAATTGCGTGTAAGACCCGGTCAAAAATACAGCAAGAGAGATGTTATTAGAACCCTCAGAGAACTTGGCCAGATGGGTTTCTTTGACCCTGAGAGTATCAGTCCAAATTTCTTAAACGCAGACCCTAATTCAGGCACGCTCGATATGGAATTTAGTGTTGAAGAAAGCGGTGCCAGTCAAATTGAACTGCAAGGTGGATTTGGTGGTGGAGGGTTTGTGGGTACATTAGGGCTTTCATTCAACAACTTCTCTTTACGAAATATTTTTAATGGTAAAGCTTACAGACCTCTACCTATGGGAGATGGCCAAAAATTATCGTTAAGAGCGCAAGCAAGTAGCTTTTATCAAACATTTAGTCTCTCTCTCGTTGAACCCTGGCTGGGAGGTAAAAAGCCGGTTCAATTTAGTTTTTCTTTTTCGCATACCATTCAGTTTTTGTATGATTTTCAAGCAAGAGAAGCAGACCGCGACAGACGTTTTCTAATTACCGGTGGCTCTGTGGGCTTAGCCAAAAGACTTCAATGGCCAGATGATCACTTTGTGTTATCACACGCCTTGAGCTTTCAGCACTACAATTTAAAAAATTACAATACCGGATTATTTACTTTTGGCGATGGATTTTCAAACAACCTTGCCTACACCATTGGTTTATCCCGAGATAACACCTTTAATAATCCCATTTTCCCGGTAGGTGGTTCCTCCTTTAGTGTTACCGCTAAAGTAACCCCTCCTTACTCGCTTTTCAACGGTATAAAATATAGTCGTTTGAGCAGTGATCCAGAATTTCAAAACCCGGATGGTACACCCAATCAAAGCTTAATAGATCAAAAAAGATTTAACTGGCTAGAATATTATAAAATTAAATTTAAGGGCACCTGGTATACAACTATTGTTGACAAACTTGTATTGAGACCCCAGGCAGAATTTGGGTTTTTAGGAGCCTATAACCTGGACCGCGGCGTACCACCTTTTGAGCGATTTTTTATGGGCGGTGATGGCTTGGGAGCATTTAGTCTTGATGGAAGAGAAATCATTTCTTTGAGAGGATATCCAAACCAATCCTTATCTTCGCAAGACGGAAATACTATTTTTAATAAGTTTTCGTTAGAATTGAGATACCCCATCACATTAAAACAAATGGCATCGATTTATGCGCTGACATTTGTAGAAGGGGGTGCCACTTATGACAGCTTTAAAAATTACAATCCGTTTCAAATTAATCGTTCTGCCGGCTTAGGAATTCGTATATTTATGCCCGCCTTTGGACTGTTAGGTATCGATTTTGGATATGGATTTGACCCCATACCCGGAACTTTTCAACCAAATGGATGGGAAACACATTTTATTATTGGGCAGCAATTTTAAATTTGGCACGATATTTTCTTAAAACAACCAAGATTATGAAGAACAAGCTATTTTTACTCAGTTTTTTTATTGTTTTCGCTTCAGCAACCTTTGAAGTCCACTCTCAAAGAGGAGTAACTATTGGTTATATTGATATGGAGTACATTCTTGAGAACGTTCCTGAATACCAAGAGGCGTTAACACAACTTGATGGAAGAGTACAACGATGGAGAAAAGACATTGAAGACCAACAAAAGGAAATAGACAATCTAAAACTCAACCTAAGTAACGAACGCGTTTTATTAACAAAAGAACTTGTTGAAGAAAGGCAGGAAGACATTAAAGTTAAGGAAGATCAACTTTTTCAATATCAACAAGACCGCTTTGGTCCCAATGGTGATTTGATGATACAAAGACGACAACTCGTTCAGCCCATTCAAGATCAAGTCTTTACTGCCGTGCAGGAAATTGCTGGAAATAGACAATATGACTTCATTTTTGATAAATCTGCAGATGTTGTTATGCTATATGCTGCAGAGCGAAATGATATTAGTGATCAAGTAATAAGAATCATTAACCGAGCAGCAAGAAGAACCCAAGCTGAGAGCAGACAAGATAAAAGAGACATTGAAGCACGAGACGCCGTTTCAGATGAACAAGACAAAAGTCTCAATGAAAGAGAACAAGCTCTTGAAGACAGAAAAGCTCAAAGAGAAGCCTTGCTTGAAGAAAGAAATAGAATAAGAGACTCTGTCAGAGCAGCCAAGCAAGCAGAGTTTGACGCAAGACGCCAAAATGCTCAAAACCGAAATAATGAAGATGAGGGAGATACTACATCAGAGCCAGAAGGTGACGGAAGAAACATTTCAAATTCAGACACTCCATCTAGAGAAGAAATACAAGCCGAAAGACGAAGGGTTCAAGACTCAATAAGAATTGCAAGAATGGCAGAACAAGAAGCCAGAAGAAATCAACTTCTTGAAGAAAGAAAACAAAGACAAGATTCAATCAGAAATGCCAGAAACAACAACCAGCCCCCTCAATTACCTGAAGAAGAGGAAGATGGGGGAGGGACCAATTAACAACAATCACTAAAACAATTTCTAAACACTTAATTACACCACAATGAAAAAAATGAAATCTTTATTAGTAGCAATAGCGATTATATTAGGAGCTACTAGTTTTGTAAATGCACAAAAAATGGCTCATATTGACACACAAGCGTTGATTGAAGCCATGCCCGAAACAAAAGCTGCTCAAAATGAATTAGAGCGCGTTAGAAAAACCTACGAAGCAGAAATTAGTTCTATGCTTAGAGAGTTACAATCTAAATACACCTTGTATGAATCTGAAGCAAATACTAAAACTGAAGATGAAAACAGAAAACGTGCTGAAGAGTTACAGTCTGCTGAGCGAAAAATAGGTGAATACAGACAAAATGCAAGTTCAGATTTGCAAAAAAAAGAAGGAGATTTATTTTCACCGCTTTTTGACAAAGCAAAAAAGGCCATTGAAAAAGTTGCTAAAGAAAAAGGCGTTCAATATGTTATGGATGCAACACCAGGAAGCGGTTTAATCGTAGCTGATGGTGAAGATTTATTAGCAGCAGTAAAAAGAGAATTAGGCATTTAACTATATTTCTTTTTAAAAATAATTATTAAAACTGCTCGTTTATTGACGAGCAGTTTTTATTTTTATACAATGAATAATCAACCCATAGGTATTTTTGATTCAGGAGTGGGAGGAACTTCTATTTGGAAAGAAATCCATTCACTACTTCCCAATGAAGAAACTATCTATCTTGCTGATAGCATTAATGCTCCCTATGGTCACAAATCCCAAAAGGAAATTCAATTATTGAGTATTAAGAATACTGAAAAGCTTATCTCTTTAGGTTCAAAAATTATTGTAGTTGCATGTAATACTGCTACAACCAATGCCATTGATATATTACGTAAAAATTATAACATCCCCTTTATTGGGATTGAGCCTGCAATAAAACCTGCCGCGCTTAAAACAAAAACAAAACAAATTGGAATTCTTGCTACAAAAGGCACTTTGCAAAGCTCATTATTTTCCAAAACATCTGAACTATACGCAAATCAAATAAATGTTATTGAAGTAATTGGCGAAGGCTTAGTACCCATTATTGAAAATAATTTGATTGAAGAGCCGGATACTATGAAACTACTAGAAAAATTTCTGAAACCAATGATTGAAGCTAATATTGATTATTTAGTTCTTGGTTGTAGCCACTATCCATATCTAATCCCTCAAATAAAAAAAATACTCCCTGAAAATGTAGTGATTATAGATTCAGGTGGTGCTGTTGCACGACAAACAAAAGCCGTCTTGGAAAAGAATAATTTGTTAAATAAAAAAAGGAATAGAACAACATGTCATTTTTTTACAAATTCAAAAAGCACCTCAATAAGTACCCTTTTAAAGGATTATAAAAATGAAGTTTCCATCTCTTATTTATCCTTTTAAAAAAAGTTTAAGGAAAATTAAATGCGGAACTAATAATTAATATGGAAAGCATTATTTAATAAAGTTGGCAAAAACCTTGTAAAGCCTCTTCATTTAAAATGTGTGAATAACTAAAGTAGTAAAATATAAAAACCTTATTTTTCTTAACCTAAAGTATTCTGTTTAATTTATTGCAGGACAATTACAATCATAGGCATTTCCACGATCCATAAAATTAAATCCTAACGTGATTTGATGAAAACCCCCGTTAGAAAATCTAACCTCCCCAATTTGTTGAGAATAGGTATAAGCAAACATAAACTTGTCATAATTTACACCAATAACAGGTGATATAAATTGAAGTTTTTGTGAAGATACACTTGCTCCAGATTGAAATTCGGCACCATCAAAACTTCTTCTATAAGAAATTCCACCCCATAATCTGCCAAAATCCATTTTGCGGTATACTTTAAAGTTTACATCAATGGCAGATTCATTTGTCCTTTCAAAAAACTGAAGTAAAAAAGAAGGCTCATAAGTCCATTCTGAATAAAATTTACCACCAAACGTATAAGACCCAGCAAATAAAAATCGACGCTGATTATTGGATTCAAACTCTTCACTAAATAAGTTTCTATTTTGGAAAATTAGATTCTTTACCGTAAAATGCATTGAAACATCCATAAAATTATAGGAAGCACCCACATCTATATTAAAATAAGAACTACTCTGTAATATACCAGCAATTACAGGATCAAAATCACTTAAATCAAAATTTGTTTCATCCAAACGTGATTGGACAATACCGGCTGTCAAACCAAATGAAAGCTGATTTAAATCTACATCACTTCTTGAAAAATTCAAATGATGAGCATACGTTAAATACCCCCCCACTTGAGAATGGAATCCATTTTTATCGTTAAAAACAATAGCACCAACCCCAGATTGTTCCCCAAGACGCACATTTCCTGCTAAGGTTTGCAAATTTGGCGCATTGTCCTGGTCAAACCATTGCTGTCTTGCCGTGAGTCTTAATTGACCTGAATTAGCAGCACCTGCCATTGACGGGTGCAATAAATATAAATTGTCAGCAAAATAATCTGAATAAATAGGCACTCCGTCTTGAGCATTTGAAAACTGAAATATCAATGCTAAAAATAAAATGTAGGTGTTTTGTTTTAAGTTCATGGGTGTGTGTTTTTATCTCTTCAATGTAAAATGTGCTCTGAATTCCTTTTCTCTGTCGTCTTCCCGAT
>DAINOA010000070.1:0-8510 GCA_036735625.1 Planktosalinus sp.
ATAGCAATAATAGGAAGTGGAACAATGGGCAGCGGCATCGCTCAAGTAGCAGCAACCGCTGGTTGTACAGTAAAATTATACGACACCAATCAGGCAGCTTTGGACAAAAGTAAAGCGGCTCTTGAAAAAGTTTTGACTCGTTTAATTGAGAAAAAGTACATCGGTGAGACCGAAAAAAACCTGATTCAAAGCAGGATATCTTATGTTGGGAACTTAAAAGACCTTGCAGATGCCGATTTAACCATCGAAGCCATCATTGAGAAAGCCGAAATCAAACAAAAAGTCTTTACTGAACTAGAAAGTTATCAATCTGATAAAGCCATTATCGCTTCTAACACTTCGTCGCTTTCCATAACATCACTCGCCGCATCTCTAAAAAAACCGGAACGCTTTATCGGCATCCATTTTTTCAATCCCGCGCCATTAATGCCTTTAGTAGAAATCATTCCGGCAATCCAAACTTCCGAAGAAGTAAAAAACAAAGTGGTTCAAACCATTGCCGATTGGAAAAAAGTTGGTGTGCTGGTCAAAGACACACCAGGATTTATTGTGAATCGAGTTGCACGTCCATTTTATGGTGAAGCGCTCCGCATTTACGAAGAAGCAATTGCCGACTTTGCAACCATAGACTGGGCGATGAAAGAAATGGGTGGCTTCAGGATGGGTCCGTTTGAATTGATGGATTTTATAGGAAATGACGTCAATTACACAGTTACCGAAACTGTTTTCACAGCATTCTATTTCGACCCCAGATACAAACCTGCTTTCACCCAAAAGCGCTTTGCTGAAGCCGGATATTTAGGCAGAAAATCAGGCAGGGGATATTATAGTTATGCTGAAAACGCTACTAATCCCGAGCCCAATAGAGATCAAAAATTAGGACATGAAATAGTTGAGCGCATTCTTGTGATGCTCATTAACGAAGCTGCAGATGCGTTGTTTTTAAACATCGCTTCAGCGAAAGACATTGATTTGGCTATGACCAAAGGGGTTAATTACCCAAAAGGATTACTCGCCTGGGCCAATGAAAAAGGAATCGACTGGTGCGTCAAAAAAATGGATGCGCTATATGATGAATACCGTGAAGACAGATATCGATGCAGTCCGCTGCTTCGAAGATTGAATCGTGAAAATAAGAAATTTGAAATTTAATGGAAGGCAAAAACATACCTAAAAAAATGCTCTCCCTCGACCCCTTCAGCCAATGGCTGGGTATCGAGATTCTGGAATGTGAAATCGGGCGATGTAAAGTAGGGATGACTGTGCGCAAAGAAATGCTGAATTCCATGAACAAAGCCCACGGTGGCATTACCTATTCGCTGGCAGACACTGCTTTTGGGTTTTCGGCCAATACGTATGGGAAATATGCGGTTTCCATTGAAACCTCCATCAACCACATTGAAGCTCTTGAAGTAGGTGACTACATCACCGCTGAATCTGTAATTGAGGAAACAAAAAATAAACTCGGTTTTCATATCATAGAAGTAAAAAAACAAGAAAAAGTAGTAGCTTTGTTTAAAGGGGTAGTGTTCAGAACTTCAAAAAATTGGGAATAAATTACAAACCATATATCAGTAAGTGCTAAAAATCAGTAAATCCTAAAAATTATGAAATGGGAAGGTAGAAGAAAAAGCGGCAACTTAGAGGATCGCCGCGGTATGAGTAACAAAGGCAAAGCAGTAGCCGGGGGTGGGCTCATAGCAATTGTTGTTATTTTACTACAACTTTTTGGAGGGGAAACAGGCCAAACAATTGCGCCTATATTAGAGCAGGTAACACAGCAACAACAATCAAGTCAGCAAGTACAAAACCGTGAGCTTACCCCAGCCGAAGTTGAAATTGGTGATTTTGTTGCTACCATACTTGCAGACACCGAAGATGCTTGGCATTATATTTTTAGAGAAAACAGACTCGGTCAATACAAAGAACCCAAACTTATACTCTTCAATAATCAAGTCTCATCAGCCTGTGGAAATGCAACTTCGGCAGTGGGTCCTTTTTATTGTCCTGCAGACCAAAATGCTTATATGGATCTTGTTTTTTTCAATGAGCTTCATACCCGTTTTGGCGCAAAAAAAGGTGACTTTGCTATCGCTTATGTAACTGCTCACGAAATAGGACACCACGTGCAAACATTGTTAGGTACCTCCCAAAAAGTACGTCAACTTCAAAGTCAAATGAGTAAAGCAGAAGCAAATAAATTATCAGTAGCTCTAGAACTGCAAGCCGATTTCTATGCCGGTCTGTGGGCACACTATGTGCAAGGCTACCTCACAGAAAACGATATAGAAGTAGCCATTAGCGCAGCACAAGCCGTGGGTGATGATGCCATTCAAAAAAGAGTGAGAGGCCAAGTGCAACCAGAAAGTTTTACACACGGCACCTCAGCACAACGCAAAGAATGGTTTTTAAAAGGATTTAGAACTGGAGATTTTAGTCAACACGACACCTTTTCTGCTCTTTTTAATTAAAATAATGTGAAGCCTAGAACCTGCTGTTCACTTCAAGTCCTCAAAAGACAAGCAATTTTGCAAGGCAATATAAAGAGCTTCTAAAGTCGCTTTTTTATTGCCAGCAAAATGAAGCCTCCCTTTCTTTGGGCTTTTCGTTGCCATCAGGGCTATACCGATATTTTCCAAGTTAAATAAATTAGAAAAACAAGCTTAATTTATCAAGTAAATTGTACTTTTAAAAAAATTAAATTTTAAAACTATGGGTATTTTTGGATACATTATTTTCGGACTCATTGCAGGAGCGATTGCAAAATTATTACATCCCGGAAAAGATCCGGGAGGCTGGATTGTCACTATCCTTATCGGTATAGCAGGCTCCCTTATAGGACGCTGGCTTTCTGGAGTCTTGGGTTGGTATGTGAGTGATAGTTTTTGGAGCCCTATGAACTGGATAGTGTCAATAGGTGCTGCATTTTTATTGCTTTTTATTTATGCAAGAGTCATAAAAAAGAAATAAGAATCAATTAATTTTTATTGAGAATAAATGAAAAATGCATTTATAATAGATGGCATTCGCACTCCTATTGGTAGTTATCAAGGCACCCTTTCACCGGTTCGTACCGATGATTTGGCAGCTCTTGTCATTGCTGAAATCGTAAAAAGAAATCCCAATATCCCAAAAGAAGTTTATGACGACGTCATTCTGGGCTGTGCCAATCAAGCCGGTGAAGACAACCGAAACGTTGCCCGAATGGCCTCCCTGCTGGCAGGCTTACCTTACAGCGTTCCGGGGGAAACCGTAAACCGCCTTTGCAGTAGCGGACTTTCAGCCATTATTCACGCACATCGCGCTATCAAAGCAGGAGATGGCGACTTGTTTATCGCAGGTGGTGTGGAACACATGACCCGCGGGCCTTATGTGGTGGCCAAGCCTTCCACCGCTTTTGGAACTGATGCCAAGATGTATGATTCCAGTTTTGGATGGCGTTTCGTCAACCCAAAAATGCACGAAATGTATGGCACGGACGGTATGGGAGTTACAGCTGAAAACCTGGTGGAGAAATACAACATTTCACGCGAAGACCAGGATGCTTTTGCTTACCATTCCCAAATGAAAGCTACCAAAGCAAAGCAAAATGGACGACTTGCAAAAGAAATTGTAACGGTTGAAATTCCACAAAGGAAAAAAGATCCAATACAATTTTCGGAAGACGAGTTTATTAAATCAACGACTTCAAAAGAAGTGCTTGCCAAATTAAGGGGAGCTTTTAAAAAAGACGGTAGCGTCACCGCCGGAAACTCTTCCGGTTTAAATGACGGTGCAGCCGCAGCTATCATCGCTTCTGAAGAAGCAGTAAAAAAATACAACCTGAAACCCTTGGCCAGAATTGTAAGCTCAGCAGTAGTGGGCGTAGAACCAAGAATTATGGGAATAGGCCCTGTGGAGGCATCAAGCAAAGCCCTTTCAAAAGCCGGTTTGACTATGGCAGATATAGACATCATCGAACTGAACGAAGCCTTTGCCGCCCAATCCTTAGCGTGCATTCGTGAATGGGGATTAGCCGACGACGACCCAAGAATCAACCCCAACGGCGGCGCTATTGCCATCGGTCACCCACTTGGAGTCACAGGAGCCCGCATTTGCTACTCCGCTGCTTTAGAGTTATCTTTGACAGGGAAGAAATATGCGTTGATTACAATGTGTATTGGAGTGGGTCAAGGGTATGCCGCGGTGATTGAAAGAGCCTAAAATTTCCGTGAAGGCGGAAATCTCGTTAATCAAACTAAAAATATTAAACCAAGATACCCGCCTTCGCGGGCATAGGATTATGAAAACACAACACTACATACTCGGCAACTGGACCGAAGGCAAAGGCGAAGGAACCCCAATTCAAGACTCCGTTACCGGTGATGTTTTTACCAGCGTCTCCACAGAAGGACTTGACGTTCCATCAATATTACAATATGGTCGCGAAAAAGGCGACACCCTCCGCAAAATGACCTTTCAGGAGCGGGGCAATATGATTAAAAAACTGGCCATGTACCTTAACAAAAAGAAAGCGCAGTTTTACGAAATCAGTTACCGCACCGGCGCCACCAAAATCGATAGCTGGATTGACATTGAAGGCGGATTTGGAAACCTGTTTGCCAATGCCTCTTTACGAAAATTATTCCCCAACCAGTCCTACCACGTAGAGGGCGAACCCATCGATTTATCTCGTGGAGGCCGTTTTATGGCACATCACATTATGGTACCCAAAGAAGGAGTGGCTGTTCATATCAACGCCTTCAATTTTCCGGTTTGGGGAATGCTGGAAAAATGTGCCGTCAACTGGATGGCAGGGATGCCGGCAGTAGTTTTACCGGCACCGCAAACCGCATACCTCACAGAAGCCGTAGTCAAAGAAATCATCGCCTCAGGAATTTTACCCGAAGGCAGCCTGCAACTCATTTCCGGAACCGCAAAAAATATACTTGATACCGTGCAGTCTCAGGATGTCGTGACCTTTACCGGTTCAGCTAAAATAGGCAGAATGCTGAAGGCGCATCCACAACTCATAGAAGAATCGGTTCCATTTACCATGGAAGCTGATTCCTTGAACGCCTCTGTTCTTGGGCAAGACGCCGCTCCCGGCAAGCCTGAATTTGATTTGTTTATCAAGGAAGTGCGCAACGAAATGACTGTGAAAAGCGGACAAAAATGTACCGCCATTCGCCGTATCCTCGTTCCT
Source organism: Planktosalinus sp. (assembly GCA_036735625.1). Classification (GTDB taxonomy): domain Bacteria; phylum Bacteroidota; class Bacteroidia; order Flavobacteriales; family Flavobacteriaceae; genus Planktosalinus. The sequence continues at coordinate 5,186 of DAINOA010000070.1, forward strand.
GAAAAGTATATGGAAGACGTGCAAATCGCCATTGGAAAAGCCCTCGACAAAGTGACTGTGGGCGACCCGCGTTTAAAGGAAGTGCGTATGGGGTCACTGGTAAGTCACGCGCAACGAGAGTCGGTTAAAAGTCAGGTGCAGAAGATTGCTGAAACCGCACAAATCGTTTACGGAAGTTTTGATTCCTTTGAAGCTGTGGGAGCTGACGCCGAAAAAGGTTCTTTCCTTCGCCCGATATTACTGCGTGAAGACCATCCTATGAAAAATGAAGCCGCACACGTTACCGAAGCTTTCGGCCCGGTGAGTACGCTGATGCCATATAACAGCATTGAAGATGCCATAAAAATTTCCAAACTTGGGAAAGGTTCGTTGGTAAGTTCGATTTTCACAAACGATGATTCCATTGCCAAAGAATTCACCATAGGCGCCGCTTCCCATCACGGAAGAATTTTATCCATCAATCGCGAAAGCGCCAAACAAAGCACCGGTCACGGTTCGCCATTACCTAGTTTGGTTCACGGAGGTCCCGGTCGCGCCGGTGGTGGCGAAGAAATGGGAGGAATGCGTGGTATCAAGCACTATATGCAACGCACCGCTATACAAGGTTCGCCAACAACCTTAACAGAAATTACCGGAATATACCAACCCAAAGCCGATTACAAAGAAGCTGAAAAGCATCCGTTTACCTATCATTGGGAGGACATCCAACCGGGAATGTCTCTAAAGACGCATAAACGAACATTGACAGACGGCGACATCGTAAATTTCGCCAACCTTACCTGGGATCATTTTTATGCCCATACAGACATCACCTCCCTCGACGGAAGTATTTTTGAACAGCGCACCGCCCACGGTTATTTTATCATTTCGGCGGCAGCGGGCTTGTTTGTGTATCCCAATAAAGGTCCGGTAGCGGCCAATTACGGTTTGGAAGATATTCGGTTTTTGCGTCCTTTGTATCATAACGACACCATATATGTACGCCTTACGTGCAAACAAAAAGTGGAACGCGACCCTAATGGAAAAGAACATCCATCAGGCATTGTAAAATGGTATGTGGAAGTATTTGATACTGAAGATGAAATGGTTGCTTTTGCGACTATTTTAACTATGGTTCAGAAAAAACAGACGACTTTTGTCGAAATGACTTCGGAAAATATTCCGTTTTACCTGAGCAAATTATCAGAATCGGTTAAGCCGAAATGGGGCACGATGACACCTCAACATATGGTAGAACATTTGGAATTCACTTACCGAACTGCTTCCGGCGAAATGCAAAATTTTGATATTGCAACGCCCGAACAATATTTGGAAAAAACACAATACACACTTTGGGATTACAATTCTTTTCCAAAAGAATTTAAAATGCCATTGATGAAAGAAAATGAATTGGAACCGTTGCAACACTCTGATCTGGAAACCGCAAAGCAGAAAATGCTGGAAGCCCGTGAAGAATATTTGGAGTTTTTTAAAGAAAACCCTGATGCCTTACAAAAAAATGCGGTTTTTGGCTATTTGAACAGGTATGAATGGTATTTGTTGGAGAGGAAACACCTTAACCATCATTTTAATCAATTTGGTTTAATTTAAATTTCAATCTCTAACCCCGAAGGGGGTGAAAAGATTATAGGAAATTACGAAAAGCAATTAAAACCCCGAAGGGGTGAAATGATTATAGGAAAATGAATTCAATAACCCCGAAGGGGTGAAATGATTATAGGAAAGAATAAATTTAATTGATGAACCCCGAAGGGGTGATATTATTATAATGTCCGGAACATATTCACAAATATATATTCAATACGTTTTTGCCGTAAAAGGCAAACAAAATTTGTTACAAAAACCTTGGCGGGAAGATGTTTTTAAATATATATCAGGCATTATTAAATCAAAAGGTCAAAAATCAATAATTGTTAATGGTGTTGAAGATCATGTTCATATGTTTGTTGGGTTAAAACCCTCAATGAACATTTCAGATTTAGTGCGGGATATCAAAAATAATTCTTCAAAATTTATAAATGAACAAAAATACCTGCCTGTAAAATTTGCTTGGCAGGAGGGATATGGTGTTTTTTCATATTCACACTCACATATTGACAATGTTTATAAATATATTGCTAATCAGGAAGAACATCATAAGAAAAAAAGCTTTAAAGAAGAATATTTGGATTTTTTAGAGAAGTTTCAAGTGGAATATAATGAGAAATATTTATTTGATTGGTTAGAAGAATAATGACACCCCTTCGGGGTTTTGGTTTTATTATGGTTTTGTTTTACTATAATAGTAGCATCCCTTCGGGATTAAATATTTTTGATAAGGATTTAAATTTTTTTCCTTTCAAAAAGGAAATTTAAATCACACCCCAATGGGGTGAAAAGATTATAAAAAAAAAACACAATCCACAATCCCGAAGAGGTGAAAGGAATTTAGAAAAAAGGAACACAAACATCAAACCCAAGGGGCTGAAATGATTATAGAAAAGCATCACAGCTCACAACCTCAAAGGGGTGAAATGATTCTAGAATGAATAATTTTGAAAAACCAAACCCCAAAGGGGTGAAATGATTATAAAATGAAACAACAACCTTACGTAAAACAAAACATCAACAACCAAATCGCCACGATTGAATTCTTCCATCCGGCACACAACAGCCTGCCGGGTGATTTATTGGCACAATTGGCAAGTACTATAACTGATGCGGGAAATAACAATGACGTAAAAGTCATCATCCTGCAAAGCGGTGGTGACCGCACCTTTTGTGCCGGTGCCAGTTTTAGCGAACTCATTTCCATCAACGATGAAAAAACCGGTGAAATCTTTTTCAGCGGCTTTGCCAATGTGATCAATGCAATGAGAAAATGTCCAAAATTCATCATTGGACGCATTCAGGGAAAAACCGTGGGTGGCGGCGTTGGTCTTGCTTCAGCGATGGATTATTGCATGGCGACAAAATATGCTGAAATTAAACTCAGCGAACTCAACGTGGGTATCGGTCCGTTTGTGGTGGGCCCTGCTGTGGAGCGCAAACTGGGTTTAAGCGGTATGTCACAGATCGCCATTGATGCCAACAGTTTTTATGAGGCCGAATGGGCGAGAAGCAAAGGTCTGTTTATGGAAGTTTTTGAGGATATTAAGACATTAGATGAAGCAGTAAAGGCTTTCGCCGAAAACCTTTGTACTTATAATCCGGAAGCCATGACAGAAATGAAAAAAGTATTCTGGACCGGCACTGAAAATTGGGACGAATTGCTGAAAGAACGCGCAAAGATTAGCGGGAGATTGGTGTTGAGTGAGTTTACGAAGAAGAAGCTTGAGAGCTATAA
>DAINOA010000070.1:8610-10666 GCA_036735625.1 Planktosalinus sp.
TATGATCTACTCATTCAAAGGACATATACCGGTTATCCACGAAAGCAGTTTCGTGCATCCGTTGGCAGCAGTTACCGGCAATGTGATTATTGGCAAGAATTGCTATATCGGTCCTGGAGCGGCCATTCGTGGTGACTGGGGTGAGATTATTCTGGAAGACGGTGTAAATGTGCAGGAGAATTGTACCGTGCATATGTTTCCGGGAAAAAGTATCGTTTTAAAAGAAAGTGCACACATTGGTCACGGTGCAATTATTCACGGTGCAAACATCGGAAGAAATGTTTTAGTGGGAATGAACTCAGTGATTATGGATGATGCCGAAATTGGTGATGAATGCATTATTGGAGCAATGGCTTTTATAAAGGCTGAAACAGTAATTCCAAGACGCAGTTTGGTAGTGGGTAATCCCGCGAAAGTCATTAAAGAAGTCAGCGATGAAATGATTGCCTGGAAAACCGCAGGAACCCGATTGTATCAGCAATTACCGGCCGATTGTCACGAGAGTTTGAGGGAGGTGGAGCCGTTGAGGGAGATTCCTGAGAATCGTCCTATGCAGGAGGATTTTTATAAGACTCTGAACAAATTCCTGCGAAGGCAGGAATCTCGTGATTCAAAAGACGATATTTAACTTTTCGGGATGTATGTTGAAACACAAAATATAACAATTGTCCTTTGCGTACCTTTGCGAAATGTCTCAGCGCTCTTTGTGTTTAATTTCTCGAAATGGCCGCTAGGTAAGAACAAAAATTATAATAAACAAGTTAGAGAATTAAATTCTCAAATTAAAAAATACTATGAGTAACAAAGAAAAGACTTCCGCCTCCGCGGAAGTTCCGTTCAAACTCCCCAGAATGGGAGAAAGCATAACAGAAGGCACCATCATCAACTGGCTCGTCCAACCCGGCGAGTCGTTTGAAGAAGGCGATATCATCGTGGAAGTGGGTACCGATAAGGTAGATAACGAAGTCCCGGCGCCTTTTTCCGGGAATATGGTGGAAACAAAATATAATGCTAAGGATGTGGTGAAAATAGGGGAGGTAATTGCTATTCTGCAACCTTCAGATAGTTCAACAAACGCAGCGGTTGAGCGAAGTCAAAACCAAAGCGAGGAGAAACCCAAGGCCATTTCGTCACCACAAAAAACTAACAAAATTGCTCAAAAACCTTCAGCGGCTGCTTCATTAACATATCAAGTTCCAGCTAATAGGACCAACAAATTTTACTCTCCGCTTATAGAAAAAATCGCCCGCGAGCTCCATATCAGTTTTGAAGAACTTGCACGTATACCCGCTACCGGAAACGACGGTCGTTTACGTAAAAGTGATGTGTTCAAATATATTGAGGAAGGTCGTCAGGCACAATTTGCGCAACCCGTGGCAGAAGCCGGTTACAGCATTCCGCAATTGAATTTGGATAAAGGCAAAGGAAAAATCGTCGAAATGGACCGTATGCGGCAAATGATAGCTGACCATATGGTGTATAGTAAACACACCTCGCCTCACGTCACCGCCTATGTGGAAGCCGATTTGACCAATATGGTAAATTGGCGCAACGTAAACAAGGAAGCTTTTCAGAAAAAACACGGTGAGAAACTGACCTTTACACCCTTGTTTGTTGAAGCTGTCGCGAAAGCCGTGAAAGACTTCCCGATGATTAATGTTTCGGTGGATGGTAGTAATATCATTGTCAAAGAAAATATCAACATTGGAATGGCAACAGCACTTCCTAGCGGGAATTTGATTGTTCCTGTGGTTCGTGATGCCGACAAAAAAGAGTTGCCGGCTTTAGCCAAAGAAATCAACGAACTCGCAGAAAAAGCCCGTACCAATAAATTAAAAGCCGATGATACCAAAGGAAGTACATTCACTATCAGTAATGTGGGCACCTTTGGCAGTTTGATGGGAACACCCATTATCAATCAGCCCGAAGCAGCTATTTTGGCGACAGGAATCATCAAAAAACGCGCTGAAGTCATTGAAAAACTCGAAGGCGACACCATTGAAATCAGGCAGATGATGTATTTGTCCCTGTCATTTGACCACCGCATCGTGGATGG
>DAINOA010000071.1:0-10572 GCA_036735625.1 Planktosalinus sp.
ATTTCGTCTGTTGAAAACTTAAACAATCGATTGGATTCTTCTTCTTTAAATTTGGTGACTAAATCCAATGCTTCCGGAATCACATCACTACAAATCACAATCAAAGAGCCTTTTTTGGCATTTTTGATGGCGTGCGTAATGGCCTCCTTTTCGGAAGGTATAATGGTTGTCTTTTTGTTTAATCCTGCTTTTTTAATACCTTCATCAAGCATTTGAATGATTTCGGTTTCGGTTCTGCCTCTCAAATGTTTGTCTTGCCTGATGATGATTTCGTCAAACATTTCGGCGGCAACGGCACCCAACTCTTGGGTGTCTTCTTCCCTTCGGTCACCCACTCCGGCAATGATTCCAACGCGTTCTGTGACATCCATTTTTTGAATCATATCCTGAAGTGCTCTCAAACCTGCGGGATTGTGAGCATAATCCAGCAATACCTGAAAGTTTTCAAAGTTGAAAAGATTCAACCTTCCGGGCGTTTGACCCGGTGAAGGTATAAACGTCTCCAGAGATACTTTGATGTCTTCAATACTAAAGCCTTTTATATATGCTGTAAGAACAGCCGGCAATACATTCTGTATCATAAAGGATGCTTTTCCTCCAAAAGTTAAGGGGACATTTACGGCTTTAATCACTCTAATTTTCCACTCACCACGGCAAATAGTAATATAGCCATTTTCATAAACAGCAGAAATTCCGCCTACCTTAGCCATAGATTTGATATGCGGATTGTTTTCATCCATGGAAAACAGTGCTACATTACATTCTACGTTTTTTCGCATGGCGTAAACGAGTTCGTCATCAGCATTTAAAATGGCATAACCGTCTTTCACCACCGTTTCCGGAATGACTCCTTTTACTTTAGCCAGTTGTTCTATTGTATGGATTCCTTTGAGACCTAGATGATCGGCAGCGACATTGGTCACAATACCTATATCACAGTTGTGAAAACCAAGACCGGCTCTCAACAAACCACCTCTGGCACATTCCAAAACGGCAAAGTTTACTGTTGGGTCTTTCAATACAAATTCTGAACTGGAGGGTCCGGTACAATCGCCCTTCATTAACATTCGGTTTTGGATGTAAACACCATCACTGGTGGTGTAGCCCACTTTAAAGCCTTTCATTTTTGCCATATGGGCAATGAGGCGTGTGGTTGTGGTTTTTCCGTTGGTTCCGGTAACTGCCACAATAGGTATTCTACTGGTGCTTCCCGGTGGGAATAACATATCTATCACATCTGCAGCCACATTTCGCGGAAGCCCCTCTGAAGGTGCCAAGTGCATCCTGAATCCGGGTCCGGCATTGACTTCCAGCACGGCCCCGCCGGTTTCTTCCAGTGGTTTGCTGATGTCTGTGGTCATCACGTCAATTCCACAGATATCGAGGTCAATGATTTTTGAAATGCGCTCTGCCATAAACACATTGGCGGGATGCACTATATCAGTAACATCTTCTGAAGTTCCCCCTGTACTTAAATTTGCAGTGTCTTTTAATATAACCCGTTCGCCTTCTTTCGGAACAGTTTCCAATGTATATCCATAGGAGGCGATGATACTTTTGGTCAAATCGTTTACGGTGATTTGAGTGAGTACTTTTTCATGTCCATAACCACGTCTGGGGTCACTGTTTACTTTATCGATGAGTTGTTGTAAATTAGATTTACCGTCACCGACAACGTGAGCCGGGGTTCTTTTCGCGGCAGCGACCAGGCGATTGTTAATGACTAATATGCGGTAATCTTCCCCGGTAATAAATCGCTCAACAATCACAGAGCGTGATACGGCTTTGGCAGCATAAAAACCTTCAAGCGCTTCTTCCCACGAATTGATATCCACAGTAATTCCCCTGCCGTGATTGCCGTCAATGGGTTTGGTAACCAATGGGTAGCCCACATATTCAACGGCTTCACGCAAACCTGCCTCAGTGCGGATGATTTCACCTTTGGGTACCAAGACTTCCGATTGTTCTAAAAGGAATTTGGTATCTTCTTTATCACAGGCCAGTTCGACACCAATACTGCTGGTCTGGCTGGTCACTGTGGCCTGTATTTTCTTTTGATTGGCTCCATAACCGAGCTGGCAGAGGGAGTATTTATTCAAACGAATCCACGGAATCCCGCGACTGGCAGCTTCATCAACAATTGAACCGGTGCTGGGCCCCAAACGTTCTGCTTCCCTGATTTCGCGCATTTCCTGTATGTCGGCTTCCAGATCATAGTCTTCTCCAGAAATCAATGCTTCACATATTCTTACGGAAGCTTTCGCTGCAAAGCGGCCTACTTTTTCTTCCATATAGGCAAAAACGACATTGTAAACGCCCTCTTCACCATAGCCACGAGTTCTTCCGAAACCAACATCCATTCCGGCGAGGGTTTGGATTTCTAATGCGATGTGTTCAATAATATGACCCATCCAGGTTCCTTCATCCACACGTTGAAAAAAACCGCCGGCTGTACCCACAGAGCATCGATGTTCATACATTGATGGGAACATCTTTTCAAGTCGTTCCTTAAAGCCCGGTATTTTGTTACTTGGTTTTTCTTCCATTTCTTCCAGATCAAGCACCATAACAATAAGTTTATGACGCCTAACCGACCAATAATTTGGTCCTCGCATCGCATTGATTTCTCTTATTCTCATATAGGGTTGTAAATTAAATTGTGAATTTTTTTCAGTAAACAGAATAAATCTGTTTGAAACCGATTAAATATAGGTTATTTTTGCAAACTATAAAATATATTTTATGATTAAAGGAACTCTTATCCCCATAGGAGGAAATGAAGACAAAGGTTTTCATACAGAAGACCGTTTTAGCTTAGATTTTATCAGTGAGGGTATTTTGTCACATGTGGTTCAGGAAAGTGGAGGTAAAAATGCAACTATTCTGGTGATTACAACAGCATCGGGCATTCCTAAAGAAGTTGGAAAGAATTATATTGTTGCTTTTGAAAAACTGGGTTGCAGTAAAGTAACTTCACTTTATATTAATTCCAAAGAAATGGCAGATAATGTCGCAAGCTTAAATTTACTTAAAGCCTGTGACTGCATTATGTTTTCAGGTGGTAACCAATCAAAAATCACAAAATTTATCAGAAATACTACTTTTCATAAATTACTAAAAGAAAAGTATCACAATGAAAAAATTGTGATTGCCGGAACGAGTGCCGGAGCTATGTGCATGGCCAAAGAAATGATCGCCGGGGGTAGTAGCACAGAATCTTTTATTAAAGGAGCTATCAAAATGAAAAAAGGAATGAACCTTATTCCAGAACTCATCATCGACACTCATTTTATCCAGCGCGGACGATTTGGGCGTTTGTCTGAAGCAGTTGCACGATTCCCACACCGCATTGGGATTGGTCTTGCCGAAGACACCGGGTTAATCATCAAAGAAGGCAAATTGTGTGAAGTCATTGGCTCCGGGATGGTCATCGTGTTTGATCCCGGAAAATTGACACATAACAACATCGCTATATTGAAAGAAGGCACCCCGCTTACGATGACAAACCTGATTACCCATGTGCTTTCAGCTGGTGACCGTTATGATATTGAGAACAGGACTGTAAAGGTGTTACCGGCGGTGAAGAGTTTGTTGTAGTCCTCCCCTAACCCCTCCTAAGGAGGGGAATTTGTTAATCCTTATATATAGCAACCACCTCATCTCCATTTGAAGATTTACTTGCACGATACATCCCCTCGGTATTAAAAGGCATCGCCACATTCCCTTTGGCATCCACCGCTATGAGTCCGCCATCGCCGCCTATTTTTAGTAAGCGCTGCAAAATGACTTCCTCGGCGGCTTGTTGTATGGAGAGTCCTTTGTATTCCATCAGGCACGAAACATCATAAGCCACTACTCCTCTAATGAAAAACTCACCGCTACCGGTGCAGCTTACGGCGCAGGTTTGGTTATTGGCATAATTACCGGCGCCTATCATGGGGCTGTCGCCCACACGTCCCCATTTTTTATTGGTCATACCGCCGGTGGAGGTGGCAGCAGCCAGGTTTCCGTTTTGGTCACAGGCTACTGCTCCTACTGTTCCAAATTTGGAGTCTTTTTTATCACTGTGATCCAATTGAAATGAATCACTGTCTTTTATAAGTTGCCATTGTTCATAGCGAAACTGATCATAAAAATAATCAGACGGTTCAATTCCAAAACCATTTTCTTTAGCAAACCGCATCGCGCCTTCCCCGGCGAGGAAAACGTGTTCGCTTTTAAGCATCACTTGTTTGGCTAGTGTTATCGGGTTTTTGATTCCGGTGATTAAGGAGACGGCACCGGCTTTTAAGTGCTTGCCTTCCATGATGGAGGCGTCCATTTCGTGGGTGCCGGCATTGGTAAACACGCTGCCTTTGCCGGCATTGAAAAGTGGGGTGTTTTCAAGGGCAACCACCGCTTGTTCTACCGCATCAATGGCTGATGCCCCGTTTTCCAATAAGGCATAACCAATGTCCAACACCTGTTGCAAAGCGTTTCTGTATGCTGTTTCTTTTTCGGGGGTCATCTTGCCTTTGATTAAAGTGCCTGCCCCGCCATGGATTGCAATTGAAAAAGTGCTCATTTTAAAAAATTCAGGATTAAAAAATAAAGGTGAGAAAAAGTCTCAATACTCACTTCTAAATACTCATATCTATTTACCCCGAAAAATACAATTTCCATTTTAATTGCCCGCATAAGTTTTGTAGTTTTATAAGCTAAAATTCAATCACCCATGGCCGAACAAAAACGACTTTTCCTTCTGGATGCTTATGCGCTTATTTTCAGGGGATATTATGCTTTTATCAAGAATCCGCGTATCAATTCCAAAGGTTTGGATACTTCGGCGATTATGGGGTTTATGAATTCGTTACTGGATGTCATCAGAAGGGAAAAGCCCGACCATCTGGCGGTGTGTTTTGATAAAGGAGGCAGCGATGTGCGCAACGAGCTTTACAGCGACTATAAAGCCAACCGCGATGCCACCCCTGAGCCCATTATGATTGCTATTCCTTATATTCAAGAAATTCTTAAGGCGATGCACATTCCTGTGGTGGTGCTTCCGGGTTGTGAGGCAGATGACGTCATTGGCACCCTGGCCAAACAAGCCGAAAAAGAGGGTTATAAAGTCTATATGGTCACCCCTGATAAAGATTTTGCCCAACTTGTTTCTGAAAACATATTTATGTACCGCCCTGCCAGAATGGGCAATGGCATTGAAATATGGGGAATCCCTGAGGTTCAGAAAAAATTTGGCGTGAAACGCCCCGAGCAGGTGATTGACTTTTTGGGAATGATGGGCGATGCATCAGACAATATACCCGGGCTTCCCGGTGTAGGTGAAAAAACCGCCATGAAATTTATTGAAGAGTTTGAAACCATGGAAAATCTTTTGGCCAATACAGACAAGCTCAAAGGGAAGATGAGAGAAAAAATAGAAGAGAACAAAGAGTTGGGATTACTCTCCAAAGAACTCGCAAAAATACTCGTTGATTGCGATGTCACTTTTGACGCCAAAGACTATGAACTCTCTATGCCTGATGGCGAAAAAGTACAGGAGATTTTTGAAGAGCTGGAGTTTAGACGACTGAAAGATCAGTTTTTGCAGTTGTTTAGTGCAAGTCCATCTGAGGTCCTCCCGCCAGCCCCCTCCGAAGGAGGGGGAACAGGCAGATCTAAAACTCCCCCTCCTTCGGAGGGGGCTGGGGGGAGGCTTGCAGGCTCCGGCCAATTCTCACTTTTTGATGCGGAAGGAGGTACTACAGAAAACATCACTATGACCTCCTCCCGAAAAACAATTAAAGATACCGACCACTTTTACCAAACCATACAACCCGGTATGGGCACCAAACTCTTTCTTCAAAACCTGATGAAACAAACCTCTGTTTGTTTTGACACGGAGACCACCAGTCTTGACCCGCTGGAAGCCGAACTCGTGGGTATCGCATTTTCCTGGGAAGCCGGCAAAGGATTTTATTTTCCCTTCCCGGAAGTCAAAAACGAAGCGCAAGAAATCATCGAGCAACTGCGCCCATTTTTTGAGGCTGAAGGCATTGAAAAAGTGGGTCAGAATTTAAAATATGACATCAAAGTACTCGCTAAATACAACATCACTATCAAAGGAAAACTCTTTGACACCATGCTCGCGCATTACCTCATCAATCCTGATATGCGCCACAATATGGATGTGCTTGCAGAAACTTATTTGAACTACACCCCCGTTTCCATCACCGAATTGATTGGCAAAAAAGGCAAAAACCAACAGTCAATGCGTGATGTGCCCATCGAGCAGCAAACCGAATATGCCGTTGAAGATGCAGACATCACCCTGCAACTCAAACAGCATTTTGAAAAAGAACTGGGCGAGGCCAATACCCAAAAGCTGTTTGATGAGATTGAAATTCCGTTGGTTTCTGTGCTGGCACATATGGAATTGGAAGGGATCAGATTGGATTCAGATTTCCTAAAATCGCTTTCGCGAAAGCTTGATGAAGATATTTTGCATTTGGAAAAAGAAATTTACAAAGAAGCCGGTGAGACGTTTAATATCGCTTCCCCAAAGCAATTAGGCGAAATCCTTTTTGAAAAAATGCAACTCGTCAAAAAACCGAAAAAAACCAAAACCGGACAATATTCCACTGCTGAAGATGTGCTTTCAGTTTTGGCAAAAGACCATAAAATCATCAGAGACGTCCTGGAATACCGCGGATTGAGCAAACTCAAAAGCACTTATGTAGACGCCTTGCCCAACCAAGTAAGCCCGGTAACCGGAAGGGTGCATACAGATTATATGCAAACCGTGGCCGCCACCGGACGCTTGAGCAGCAACAACCCCAACCTGCAAAACATTCCGATAAGAACGGAACGCGGTCGCGAAGTGCGAAAAGCGTTTGTGCCCAAGAATGAAGAATACATCCTGCTCGCTGCCGATTATTCCCAGATTGAATTGCGCATTATTGCAGCCTTGAGCAAGGAGCCCAAAATGATTGAGGCTTTTAAAAACGGCGAAGACATTCACGCCTCCACAGCCTCCAAGGTGTTTAATGTGCCTTTGGAAGAAGTGACCCGCGAGCAGCGTGGCAATGCCAAAACGGTCAACTTTGGGATTATTTATGGCGTTTCGGCTTTTGGCCTGAGCAATCAAACCGACCTGAACCGCACCGAAGCCAAGGAACTCATTGATACCTATTATGAAACCTACCCCCAGCTAAAAAGCTATATGGCAGAGCAGGTTGACTTTGCCCGTGAAAATGGGTATGTGCAAACGGTTTTGGGCAGAAGACGCTATTTAAAAGACATCAATTCACAAAATGCCGTGGTGCGTGGTGCTGCAGAGCGCAATGCTGTGAATGCACCCATTCAGGGAAGTGCTGCTGATATCATCAAAATAGCAATGATCAATATTTATAATAAACTGGTTGAGGGTAATTACAAGACCAAGATGCTGCTTCAGGTGCATGACGAATTGGTTTTTGACGCCTATAAACCCGAACTTGAACAAGTAAAAATCCTCATCAAAACCGAAATGGAAAACGCATTCAAGCTGGAGGTACCTTTGGATGTGGATTTGGGTGAAGGTGACAATTGGCTGGAGGCGCATTAAACAAAAATCCTATGTCTCAAAAAAATTCATTTTTCCTCGTTTGCAAATCAAATTTATAATTGTACATTTGCACCCCAATTCTCATATGTAGAATTATTTAGGAATGTTTAACACGCCTGTTGAGACAGGTTTTAAATTGAAATTAGTTTGGACACATTAAGTTACAAAACAGTATCAGCAAACAAAGCTACCGTTACTAAAGAGTGGTTGCATGTTGATGCTGAGGGTCAGACTTTAGGACGTCTTTCTTCAGAAGTTGCAAAACTTTTAAGAGGAAAGCACAAGCCAAACTTCACTCCTCACGTTGATTGTGGTGATAACGTAGTTATTACTAACGCAGAAAAAATCAACTTAACCGGAAAAAAGTGGGATGCTAAAGAATACATCCGTCACACTGGATATCCGGGTGGACAAAGAAGTTTGACTGCTAAAGAACTTTTCGCTAAGAATCCGGAGCGATTGATTGAAAAATCGGTAAAAGGAATGCTACCTAAAAACAAATTAGGAGCAGAACTTTTTAGAAATTTAAAGGTTTATGCAGGTGAATCACACGATCACGAAGCGCAAAAGCCAAGAACTATTAACTTTAACGAAAGTAAGTAATGGAAGTGATTCACAAAATTGGCAGAAGAAAAACTGCTGTAGCACGTGTGTATGTATCTCCCGGAAAAGGAAACATCACTGTAAACAAAAGAACCTTTGACAACTACTTCTCTACAGATACTTTAAAGTATAAAGTGATGCAACCCTTGGCAATGACCAATAATGCAGAAAACTTTGACGTAACAGTAAATGTTTATGGAGGTGGTATCACCGGTCAAGCTGAGGCAATTCGTCTTGCTTTATCAAGAGCAATGTGTGAAGTAGATGCAGATAACCGTGCAACTCTTAAACCGGAAGGTTTATTGACTAGAGACCCAAGAATGGTAGAGCGCAAGAAATTCGGACAGAAGAAAGCGCGTAAGAAATTCCAGTTCTCTAAACGTTAATCCCATTCCGCACCTGGTGCGGAACCTCATCAGGGCTGTAACAATCTTGATGAACAAGTTCTAAAATTATTAAAAACGCTGTTCTTTTCGCATTAAGCGAAAAAAATTAGTTTAGCATCTAAATGCGCAAGACCTTATTTAAGCTACTTGTTCATTGCTAAATTACAGAACGTAAACTATTAAAAAATGGCAAAAAAAATCGAAGTAAAAGAATTACTTGATGCAGGTGTACATTTTGGTCACCTCACCAGAAAATGGAATCCAAATATGGCTCCTTACATCTACATGGAGCGTAACGGGATTCACATCATCAACCTTTACAAAACTGCTGCAAAACTTGAAGAAGCTGCTGAAGCTCTTAAGAAAATAGCAGGAAGCGGGCGAAAAATCCTTTTCGTAGCGACAAAAAAACAAGCAAAAGACATTGTAGCTGAAAATGCTAAAAATGCAAACCAGCCCTACATCACAGAAAGATGGCCCGGTGGTATGCTTACCAACTTTGTCACTATCAGAAAAGCTGTTAAAAAAATGGCTGCTATTGACAGGATGAAACAAGACGGTACTTTTGAAACCCTTTCTAAAAAAGAGCGTTTGCAAGTGACTCGTCAAAGAGAGAAACTTGAGAAAAACTTAGGTTCTATAGCAGACATGAGCCGATTACCCGCAGCACTTTTTATCGTTGATACTTTGCGCGAGCACATCGCAGTAAAGGAAGCACAAAAGTTAAACATTCCAATTTTTGCGATGGTAGATACCAACTCTGACCCCAGAGATATCGACTTTGCAATTCCGTCAAACGACGATGCTTCCAAGTCAATTGAAAAAATCTTAGGTTATGTAAGCGCTTCTATCACTGAGGCCCTTTCTGAAAGAAAAGCTGAAAAAGCTGAAAAGGACGCTGCAGATGAAGATCAAGAATCGTCTAAGCCTGTTAAAAAGGCTAAGAAAAAAGCGAAAGCAGAAGTAGAAGATGATTCTTCAGAAGATGAGGCTCCTAAGAAAGCTAAAAAAGAACCTAAAGCTAAGAAAGAAAAAGCTGCTGAAGTTGCTGAAGATGCAACAGGCGAAGAGGAATAACAATTTCCTTGTAAAAGGGAATCTCGTTCTTTAAAGTTCTATACAATAAAACAATAATCTAATTATTAACGAGACCCCGCCATCGCGGGGGTATAAACACAAAACTATGGCAACTATTACAGCTGCAGAAGTAAATAAATTAAGACAAGCTACCGGAGCCGGTATGATGGATTGTAAAAAAGCATTGGTAGAAGCCAATGGCGATTTTGACAAAGCCATTGAATTACTTAGAAAAAAAGGACAAAAAGTGGCTGCAAACCGTGCAGACCGTGAATCTACTGAAGGTGCAGTTATTGCAAAAGTAAACAATGACCACACCAGAGGTGTAATTGTATCCTTGAATTGTGAAACAGATTTTGTTGCTAAAAACGAATCGTTTATCAATTTTGCAACAGACCTAGCAGATTTAGCTTTAAGTACTTCAACGAAAGAAGAACTGCTTGCAAAACAGTATAAAGGCATCACCGTTGCTGAAAAATTAATTGAGCAAACAGGTGTAATTGGTGAAAAAATCGAAATTGGTGATTACAGAACTCTGGAAGCTCCATTTGTTGGTTTTTACATCCACGCCGGAAATAAAATAGGGGTTTTAACAGGTCTTTCTAAAGGAGGTAATAATGCTGTCGAAGTAGCTAAAAACGTTGCTATGCAAGCCGCTGCAATGAATCCTGTAGCATTGAATGAAGCAGGTGTTGATCAAGAAACTATTGACAAAGAAATCGAGATTGCCAAAGACCAGTTGCGTCAAGAAGGCAAGCCGGAGGCTATGCTTGACAACATTGCCAAAGGAAAACTTGCACGTTTCTTTAAAGACAATACATTGGTAAACCAGGACTTTATCAAAGACAACAAACAAAGTGTTGCTGCTTATGCAAAAGCAGAAGCCGGAGCTGAAATTGTTGGATTTGAAAGAGTGGCATTGGG
>DAINOA010000072.1:0-10105 GCA_036735625.1 Planktosalinus sp.
GCAAATCCAATATAGCTCTGAGATGTTGCTCAAACTGATTGGTATAACTGGCTTCAATGCTATAATGCCCGCTGTTATGAGGCCTTGGGGCGACTTCGTTAACGATGATGTCATTGTCTTCAGTTTGGAAGAGTTCGACGGCGAGAAGCCCAACGTGTTCCATCGCTTTGGAAACTTTCATAGCGATTTCACGTGCTTTTTCGGCGACAGCATTATCAATGCGTGCAGGACAAATCACATATTCCACCTGATTGGCAGTGGGGTGAAATTCCATTTCGACAACAGGATAGGTTTTGATTTCGCCGGAAACTGAACGCGCCACAATCACCGCCAATTCATTTTTAAACGGAATCAATTTTTCTGCAATGCATTCCCCCTCAGGCAGCGGAATCAAATCTTCAGCATCACGAATGATACTTACACCTTTTCCGTCATAACCGCCTGTAGCACTTTTCCAAACAAAAGGGTAGAGGAGCTCTTTGCGCACAAGGGATTCCTGAAGTTCATATTTATCTTTAAAAATAATAAATGGCGCTGTGGGTATTTGATGATTTTTATAAAATTGTTTTTGAACCGCTTTACTTTGAATATTTCTCAAGGTTTTGGGTGATGGATATACCTTTTTACCTTCGCTTTCTAGTTTTTCGAGGGCTTCGAGGTTAACGCCTTCTATTTCAATAGTGAGCACATCCACATCTTTCGCGAAAGCGATGACCATGTCATAATCCATCAAATCGCCTTGAATAAAGGTGTTGCAGGCTATTTTGCAGGGTGCTTCATCGCTGGGGTCGAGCACTTTGGTGGCGATGTCATATTTTCGGGTTTCGTAAAGCAACATTTTACCGAGTTGCCCGCCGCCAAGGATGCCAAGCGTGAAATCTGAGGAAAAATAATTCATTGAATTTGCTGTTTGCGCAAAGATAAGTAAAAGGAATTTTAAATGGTGCTTTAAGTATGCTACCAAGGTTATTTAATGAGGTCTTTATTATTTTGCTGAAGCGAAATTAAATTATTTTTTTGGCACTGTATTTTGAATCAAAAAATTTCATTCCTTTGATATATTCTAACCAATACTATTTATGATATTTCCAAAAACGGAATTGCGTTTTATCAGTCCCAAAATCGGCTACGGTGTAGTGGCTAAAGAATTTATTCCAAAAGGCACAATTACCTGGGCTTTAGATGCTTTGGACAGGGAGTTTACGCCGGCTGAATTCTCTCAAATGGATATCAAATACCAAAAAATCCTTGATTTTTATACGTACAGAAATAATCGCGGGAATTTTGTGTTTTGCTGGGATTTTGGTCGTTATGTGAACCATAGTTTCAATGCCAATTGCATTAGCACGGCTTATGATTTTGAGGTCGCCATTCGCGATATTCACCCCGGTGAACAATTGACAGATGATTATGGCTATTTGAATATTACCGAACCCTTTGAAGCAGAAGACGAAGGCACCGAACGAAAAATAGTGTATCCTGATGACTTGGTGCGTTACCACAAAGACTGGGATGAAAAAGTGAAAGCAGTTTTTCCTTTAATTACAAGTTTAAACCAGCCATTAAGACCATATATTTCTGAAAAAGTATGGAAGAAAGTAGAAAAAATTGCTGCAGGAAAAGAGGAAATGCTTTCTATTTTAAGCTGTTATTATGAAGAGAACAATCTGGTTTTAAACAAATCGCGATAAATTAAAAATACTGTTATTACATTTTTATATCGAGAAACCACTGTTTTAAATCGGAATACGCAATTTCATCAAAGTGGGTAATTACTTTGTCTGCGAGGTTATAATTTTGATCTTTGGAATGCAAACTGTCATATCCTATACACCTGATATTTGCGGCTTTAGCGGCAATAATACCGTTTGTAGAATCTTCAATTACCACACAGTTTTCTTTTTCCTTTTCAGCGGCCTGTGCTGCTTTTAAGAAAATTTCAGGATGTGGTTTTGAAGCTTTTAAATCAGCACCACTTAGTTTTGCTTTGAAATAACGGTTTAAATCAAAACGCTCAAAAACAGCATTAATAGTTCCCATAGACGCAGAAGATGCCAGTACTAAAGTGAGTCCGTTTTCATAGTATTCTTCGATGCGATCAAGAGCGCCGGTAATTAAAGCCAATTCAGGGTCTTTTTTAAACAACTCTTGAAAAATAATTCGCTTATGCAAAACCAATTCTTGAGGGTTTACTGCCAGTTTAAAATGTTCACACAATTGCTGACAAACTCTTAAAGTAGATTGACCCGTAAAACTGTGGTACATTGCATCACTAACATCCAGGTTTCTGTCATAAAACATCCGAAAATAGGCTTTGTGGTGTAGAGGTTCTGTGTCAACAATAACACCATCCATATCAAATAAGACTGCTTTTAATGACATAAAAAAAGTTTTGACAAAAGTAAAAAACAACCTTTAAAGCGGGTTTTATTTTGTAAAAATTTGAATAATATTAACTTTAAATATCAACTTCTTATAACCGTATATTTCGTAAATTTGCGCTTTTAATTTTCAATAGCCTATTTTGATTCAACTTCACGACAAAACATTTGTCCCATTTATTAGTCAGCAAGAAATTGCATTAGCGATTGAAAAGCTTGCAATGAAAATTTCTGAAGATATAAAGGGTGAAGTGCCTGTCTTTATTGGGGTTCTAAATGGTGCTTTTATGGTGATGAGTGATTTGATGAGAGTATATCCAGGAAATTGTGAAGTGAGTTTTGTAAAAATGGCTTCTTATGAAGGGACTTCCACCACCGGAAACGTGAATGAGCTCATTGGAATTAATGAAAACTTAGAAGGGCGCACAGTAATTTTGGTAGAAGATATTGTTGATACAGGAAACACATTAGAAGTTTTACACTCTATTTTTTCAAAGAAAAAAATAAAGAATTTAAAAACAGCAACACTTTTTTTCAAGCCCGAAGCTTATAAAAAGGATTTAAAAATCGATTATGTGGGAATTGAAATTCCCAATAAATTTATTGTAGGATTTGGGCTTGACTATGACGGTCTGGGACGCAATCTTCCAAAAGTATATCAATTAAAAACACAACAGATGACAAACATTATTTTATTTGGTCCTCCGGGAGCCGGAAAAGGAACACAAGCAGAAGTTTTAAAAGATACATACAATCTGGTTCATATTTCTACCGGAGACGTTTTTAGATACAACATCAAAAATGAAACTGAATTAGGACTGTCTGCAAAGTCCTATATGGACAAAGGTCAACTCGTTCCAGATGAAGTAACCATTAATATGCTTAAAGCTGAAGTGGAAAAAAATGAAGGTGTAAATGGTTTTATATTTGACGGCTTCCCCAGAACTGAAGCTCAGGCAAAAGCATTAGACAAACTTTTAGAATCAAAAAATACACAAGTAAATGGTATGGTGGCTCTTGAAGTTGACGATGAGGTTCTTGTAAAACGATTGCTCGAAAGAGGAAAAACCAGCGGCAGACCTGATGATGCAGACGAAGGGATAATTAGAAACCGCATCAAGGTTTACTATGATGAAACAGCCATTCTTAAGGGTTATTACCAAAAGCAAGACAAATATTTTGGTGTAAATGGAGTGGGCTCAATCGATGAAATTACGGAACGATTAAATAATGTGATAGACGGTTTGTAATAATAACTCCACAAACCTTAAACTTGAAACTTGAAACTCTAAACTTTAAACCAAATTATGACTGAGGGCAATTTTGTAGATTATGTAAAAATGCACGTTTCTTCCGGAAAGGGGGGGCAAGGTTCTGCACATTTGCATCGTGAAAAGTTTATTGAAAAAGGAGGGCCAGATGGTGGTGATGGTGGTCGTGGCGGTCATGTCATTATTAGAGGAAAGGACAATCTGTGGACACTACTACACTTAAAATATCAAAGACACGCTAAAGCAGGTCATGGTGAACATGGCTCCAGCGGCAGAAGCACAGGAGCAGATGGTGAAGATATCTATATTGATGTACCTCTTGGAACGGTAGTTAGGGATACAGAAACCCAGGAAATCATTTTTGAAATAACAGAAAATGGCGAAGAAAAAATCCTCCTTGAAGGGGGAATGGGAGGACGAGGCAACTGGCATTTCAAGAGCAGTACCAACCAAACACCTCGGTATGCACAACCTGGTATTCCTGCTCAGGAAAGAGATGTTACTTTAGAATTAAAAATACTGGCAGATGTGGGACTTGTGGGATTTCCAAATGCAGGAAAATCTACATTACTTTCTGTTTTAACAGCTGCAAAACCAAAAATTGCCGATTATGAATTTACCACTTTAAAGCCCAATTTGGGAATTGTAAAGTACCGCGATTTTCAAACATTTGTTATGGCAGATATTCCGGGAATTATTGAAGGAGCGGCTGAAGGTCGCGGACTGGGCCATCGTTTTTTACGTCATATTGAGAGGAATTCGACTTTGCTGTTTCTCATTCCTGCAGATACTAAAGACCTTCGGGAAGAGTATGACATCCTTCTTAACGAATTGAAAAAATACAATCCTGAGCTTTTAGATAAAGAACGCTTAGTTGCCATATCAAAAAGTGATATGCTTGATGAAGAGCTCAAAGGCGAAATGAAAAAGGAACTCAACAAACAATTTAAAGGAATACCTTATTTGTTTATTTCTTCAGTAGCACAACAAGGGCTTCAGGAATTGAAAGATACGCTATGGAAAATGCTTAATGTTGAAGCATAAACGCCCATTAAAGCTTTATATAACCACCATTCTATTTCTAAAATAAATAAAGCAAAGGAGAGCGCATCGATTTGTAGTTTATGAAATTTAATCTGATAACCTAAAAAAATCCACCTCTCCAGCCTGCCGGCAAGCAGGTTTGGAAGAAGATTTAGGTCGCCGACGCTTCAAAGCTTTAGCGACGAAACGGGGAGGATAAACTTTAATACTTCTTTAAATATTTCGCTGCAAAGCTTTTGTATATTTACCTCAAATACTATTTATAAAATAAATGAAGTATCTACTTTCTATTTCTTTTCTGGTTTTGATATACTCCTGTGGGGCAACTGTGGGAATTGATTATGATAACGAAAAGGATTTTTCAAATTACACCACATTTAACTTTTACAGCCCATTGTCTTCAGGACTGAATGAACTGGACGAAAATCGTGTTGTAAAAATCACAGACAGTCTCTTGCTTACGAAAGGAATGGTAAGGTCTGAAAATCCTCAAATATTGATTAACTTTTACAGTAATGAATACCTTACAAACTCCAGAAACACCATAGGGGTGGGTTTTGGAAATGTTGGCAGAAATACTTCTGTGGGAATTTCTGGAGGAATCCCCATTGGCGGTAAAGAAGTTAATCAACAACTCACCATCGATTTTATTGATGCTAATTTAGATGCTTTGGTATGGCAAGCACAAACAGAAGGCAGCTTTAAAGAAAAGGTTACACCAAAACAAAAGGAACAGTATTACACTCAAATCTTAGTCAAAGTTTTTAATAAATATCCCCCTAAAAAGAAATAATTTTAGATTTACAAAAATACCCTTTATATGATTAGGTTGCTTCTTTTAATATGTGTCCCCTTAATATTAACAGCTCAAGAAACTAATTTTGAAAAAGCTGTTGCATTCTATGAAGCAAAACAATACCAAGCCGCAAAACCCCTTTTTGAATCACACCTTAAAGAAAACCCAAATAACCTTCAAACAATTGAATATTTAGGCGATATAGCTGCATACTCATTGGATTGGGACAAATCCATCGATTATTATAAAATACTTGTAGAGAAACAGCCAGATAACTCAAATTATAACTTTAAATTGGGAGGTGCGTTAGGAAGAAAAGCTCAAAACACAAATCGCATTAGAGCAGCGATGCTTATAGGTGATATAAAAAAACACCTTGAAAAAGCTGCTGAGCTAAACCCAAATCACAGAGAAGTGCGTTGGGCATTAGTAGATTTATATATTGCATTACCAAGCTTTATTGGTGGGAGTGAAACCACAGCTCAAAAATATGCAAATCAATTATTAAAAATATCTGAACTGGAAGGACACATCGCACTTGCTAATATAGCTGAATTCTTTAAAAAGCCCCAGTTAGCCGAAATACATTTTAAAAAAGCGTTAGAAATTCAAGGAAATAAGTTAAAAATTCACAATCAAAACAATATTAATTATCACCTTGGAAAAATATCAGGAGAATACAATATTCAACTTCAAAACGGACTTAAGTATCTTGAAGCATATATAAAAAACCACTCCATTAGAGATGGTATCGAGCTAAAATGGGCTTATTTTAGAAAAGCACAAATTTACAGGCACATTGGAGATAAAAATCAAGCACTAAAGTGGATTGAAAGAGCTATTGCTGCCAGTTCAGATTTTAAAGAGGCCCAGATAGAAAAAGAACAAATTAGGAGACTTTAATATTAAAATATTTTATACTAAAACAGTATATTTAGCCTTTAATAAATTTAACTTAAAACCCAATAAATCAAAAAAACAATTTTTATGAAAAAAGTATTTATTCTATTACTACTTGTCCTGTTTATTGTTCCTGTAAAGGCAAATGAAGGCATGTGGTTTTTAATGCACATTGAGCGACTCAATTATGTTGATATGCAAAAAATGGGTCTGCAACTCACCCCAGAAGAAATTTACAGCGTCAACAACAACAGTTTGAAAGATGCCATTGTACAATTTGGAGGAGGCTGTACCGCCGAAATTATTTCTAAAAACGGACTCGTTTTAACAAACCACCACTGTGGTTATGGACAAATAGCTGAACTCTCTTCAGAAGAAAATGACTATTTAACAAACGGTTTCTGGGCAAAAAATTATGGAGAAGAGCTTAAACCCGCCAACCTTTCCGTGCGGTTTTTTGTGAGAATGGATGACGTGACAGAAAGAATTTTAGCACTTGTAAACGATGAAATGACAGAATTAGAAAGAGAAAAAGTAATCAATCAGGAAATAGCAAAAATCCAAAAAGAAAATGATGAAGGTGGAAAATACACGGTTTCTGTCCGCCCTTTTTATAGCGGAAATGAATACTACTTTTTCGTATATCAGGACTATACAGATGTAAGGCTTGTGGGTACACCTCCCAATAGTATCGGAAAATTTGGAGGTGACACAGATAACTGGGAGTGGCCCCGCCATACAGGCGATTTTGCTCTTTTCAGAGTCTATGGTGATAAAGATGGAAATCCTGCTAAATACTCAGAGGAGAATGTGCCTCTGCAAGTACCGTATCATTTACCGGTTAGCACAAAAGGGTTTCAGGAGGATGATTTTGCTATGATTTTGGGTTACCCCGGAAGAACAAACAGATGGATGCCCGCAGCAGGAATTGATCAAAATGTAAACTATGCATATCCCGCCTGGGTAGAAGGGTCTAAAACAGCAATGGATGCTATGAAACCCCATATGGATGCCAATCAAAAAGTAAAATTGGATTATGCTTCAAAATATGCCGGTATAGCAAACTACTGGAAAAACCGCCAGGGAATGATTGAAGCTTTAAAAGAACACAAAACGGCCCAATCCAAAAGAAAGGATGAAGAAAAGTTTGTCAAATGGGCAAACTCAAATATAAAAGGCAGTGGTGATGCTTATGCATCTGAAGAAGCCCAAGCCTCTCTTAGCGCTTCAAAACAAAGCATTACCTCAGTTAGAGAACAGAAAAAATATAGCAAAGTGATGGAGGTAATCAATGAATACTTCTCAAAAACAAATAATAAAAGCCGTGATGATAACTATTTGATTAGTGTCTTGAGAGGAAGTAATTTAGTAGTATTACCCAATCGACTCAGTAATATAGTTAGCACTATAGTCGATGAAGAAAGCATCCCGTTAGAAGCTTTTCAGCAAAAAATTCAGCCCGAAATTGATCAATACTTTGACGGCTTATTCATGCCCTTAGAACACGATGTCTTGGTTGAAACCGTGAGCCTTTATGCTCTTAAAGCGTCCAACCCTGTAGCTTCTTTAATAGAAGCTAAAGAGAATTACAAAAGAGGCGGTCCTTCAATTAAAGAATATGTGAGAGGTCTTATAAACACAAGTGTACTCTCTTCTAAAGTAAACTTTGAAAAATTTGCAAAAAACCCAAATGAGGAGGTATATAAAAATGACCCTTTAGTCAAGTTATCTCAAGAACTACTTACAGAATACAGATTCAAATCTGAAGAATTAAAAGAACTGGAAGAGCAATACCAAAAAGCCTATCGTTTGATGATTCAGGGAATGCGCGAGATGAATCCTGAAGAAGTATATTATCCAGATGCAAACAGCACCTTGAGATTGTCCTATGGCAAAGTAAGAGCATTGCCTTTAGGAAACAAGAAAAATGACGCAAAGAAAAATTACTATACCACACTCAAAGGCACCGTTGCAAAATACCAACCCGGCGATGACGAATTTGATATGCCCCAAAAACTAATTGATCTCTACAATGCGAAAGACTTTGGTCCTTATGCAGATAAAGCGGGTCATATGCCTGTAAACTTCCTTACAGACCACGACATCACAGGAGGTAACTCTGGTTCACCCGTTTTAAACGGAAAAGGAGAGCTCATTGGTCTCGCCTTCGACGGAAACATTGAAGCCATGGCAGGTGATGTGATTTTTGATGACGAGCTTCAAAGAGCTATCAATGTAGATGTACGTTATATCTTGTTTATTATCGATAAATATGCAGGGGCAAAGCACTTGGTTGATGAAATGACAATAAGAAAATAAACAAAAGAAGATTTTTAATTTAAAACCTGTCTTTGTTAAACATTGGCAGGTTTTATTATTTCACAATATGTATATTTACACAACATTTTATTTTGAACTATGCACATTCATTTTATAGCCATAGGCGGAAGCGCCATGCACAATCTGGCACTGGCTTTACATCATAAAGGAGACACCATTATCGGCAGCGATGATGCCATTTTTGAACCCTCAAAATCACGACTTGAAAAAGCAGGTTTATTACCGGAAGAATTCGGTTGGTTTCCCGAAAAAATAACTTCAAATCTTGATACTGTCATTTTAGGAATGCACGCAAAAGCAGACAATCCAGAACTCCTGAAAGCACAGGAACTGGGTTTGAAAATCTTTTCCTATCCTGAATACCTTTATGAACACTCCAAAAACAAAACCCGGGTAGTCATAGGAGGGAGTCACGGAAAAACGACCATAACAGCTATGATTTTGCATGTGCTTAACTATCACAACATCGCTGCAGATTATATGGTGGGCGCACAGTTAGAAGGTTTTGAAACCATGGTGCATTTAACCAAAGAAAACGACTTTATAGTGTTGGAAGGGGACGAATACCTATCCTCTCCCATCGACCGAAGACCCAAATTTCACCTCTATAAACCCAATATCGCTCTGCTCAGCGGAATCGCCTGGGACCACATCAATGTGTTTCCCACTTATGAAAACTATGTGGAGCAATTCAAAATATTTGTCGATTCCATCGTAAAAGGAGGAAGCATTAATTACAATGAAGAAGACCCTGAAGTGGTGAAAGTGGTAGAAGCCTCAGAAAACACCATTAGAAAAATTGGATATCAAACCCCTGATTACACCATTGAAAACGGAGTCACACTTTTAGAAACCCCTGAAGGTCCTATGCCTATAGAAATCTTTGGCAACCACAACCTCAACAACCTTGCCGGTGCCAAATGGATTTGCCAGCATCTGGGTGTGGATGAAGACGATTTTTATGAAGCTATCGCAACGTTTAAAGGCGCATCAAAACGTCTCGAAAAAATTGCTGAAAGCCCCACAACCGTGGCCTATAAAGATTTTGCTCATTCCCCTTCAAAAGTGGAAGCCGTTAAAAACCAATATGCCGACCGAAAACTCATTGCCTGTTTGGAATTACACACCTATAGCAGCCTGAACCCCGAGTTTTTAAAAGAATACCAAAGCGCCCTCGAAGCCGCAGATGTGGCCGTGGTGTTTTATTCACCTCACGCCGTGGAAATCAAAAAACTGGAACCCATTTCCCAAGAGCAAATCGCAACGGCTTTCCAACGTGACGATTTGATTATTTTCACAGAGCCCAAGGCGTTTAAAGAGTTTCTCTTTCAACAAGATTTTAAAAACAGCACCCTGCTTTTAATGAGCAGTGG
>DAINOA010000073.1:0-10027 GCA_036735625.1 Planktosalinus sp.
GTGGATTTTAGCAGTGCTTCAGAACAAGAAGGAGATTGGCTTGAAGAAAAGGTAGCAGATACTGCAACAATGAATGCTGAGTCTCAATTTGAAAATCAAGAACTTAGTCTTGCTATTGAAATTTGCCTTGAAAAACTGCCATTTAAACAAGCAGAAATTTTTAAGCAAAAAACCGTTTTGGAACAAGATACCGAAACAATTTGTAAGGAACACAACATCACTGCGTCCAACCTTTGGGTGATTATTCACCGAGCCAGGGTGCAATTGATGCAATGTTTAAATGACGACTGGTTTAAAAATTAATCAATGAAGAATAAACTATTCATAAGCTGTGAAGAAGCTGCCCATCGTTTAGACAAAGCCCAATATAGGGAGGCAAATTTATGGGAAAAAATTACAATTAAAATTCACAATGTGTATTGTAAACTCTGCCAAAGGTATGCTGACAATAACAAAAAACTTACCCAGCTTTTTAAATCAGCTAATCTACGTTCATTAACAGCGAAGCAAAAATCAAAAATGAAAGAAAAATTAGCAGATACTACTTCCAACTCCTAAAATACCAACTCCATTGTCAACCATACAATGGGAATCGCCTCCACCCAAAAAGCAGTATAATAAAATGAGCGCTTCTCAGTGCTGTACCATAAAGCCAGTCCTGTCAACAAAATCACTATCAAAACAGCCCAGAGGGAGCTAGCAAAAATTGTAGTGAAATAAATTTCAGCGAAAGCCACTTTACAAAGGAATAAAGTCCCAAAAATTTTGGTTTTAAAAACCCCCAATCGTTGCGGGATTGTTCCCAAAGAAATACTATCGACTTGTACATCCCTGATTTCAAACGGAAGTATCAAAACAATCACCAAAAAAAACCGAAGTAAACACAAAATAATTACCGGTAAACCCAACCCACTTTCATTATAAAAAGCCGGCATTAAAACCGTGGTTAGCACCAAAACAAGAGCGATTAAAACCAGTTTCATCCCGGGGATGGAGCGAAAGTTTTTCCATTTTCGCTTTAGCGGAATGGCGTAAAGCAACGTCAAAAGTCCCGAAATTACAGTTATAACCTGAACAGAAAACGGCAAATACCAGAAGAAAAACAGCATCGCAAAAAAGGCAAACAAGGAAAAAATCTGTATGCTTTTTAAACTTGATGTCAAACGGCGATGGTGCCACTTGGCAATACCGGCATACTTTACAAAATTGTAACCACTTATAGCCAAACAAAAAACAAAACCTGAAAGATAAAAATCAGGTGAGATATTTAAGTACTTTCCTGAAATCAGCATTAATGCTACGATAGCTATCGCCACGTGGATACTGCTTTGGATATATATGTTGAAAATAATCCTGAAAACTTTCATAAAACAAAAGTAGGTATCTTGTTCATATCCCACTCTTTTGGTTGAAAAATTAACGCAATTCTAAGCCTTTTCAAACTAAAAAATCAACTTTTATATTGTAATTTTGTACTCCTAAAAACCCTCGTTGATGAACACAGATTCTTTCGCATTAAGGCACATTGGACCAAGAGAACACGACTTTGCAGATATGCTTCAAACCATAGGTGTTGATTCTATTGACAAACTCATCTATGAAACCGTCCCCGACGATATTATTCTCAAAAAAGAAATGAACTTGCCGCGCGCCCTTTCTGAGCAGGAATACCTGGCTCATATTGGCGATTTGGCAAATAAAAATAAAGTGTTCAAAACTTATATTGGTTTGGGCTACCACAACACCATTTTACCTCCCGTTATTCAGCGCAATATCCTTGAAAACCCGGGTTGGTACACGGCTTACACCCCTTACCAAGCCGAAATTGCTCAAGGTCGTCTGGAAGCTCTTTTGAATTTTCAAACTATGGTCACTGACCTGACTAAAATGGAACTCGCCAACGCCTCCCTTCTTGATGAATCAACCGCTGCTGCAGAAGCAATGGCTCTATTGTTTGCCGTGCGTGACCGTCAACAGCAAAAAGACGGCGTGGTGAAGTTTTTTGTTTCGGAAGAAGTGTTGCCGCAAACTATCTCTACTCTAAAAACCAGGGCCATTCCTATTGGAATAGAATTGGTCATTGGCAATCATGAAGATTTTGATTTCTCAGCAGACTATTTTGGCTGTTTGTTGCAATACCCGGGAAAAAGCGGGATGGTCTATGACTATGCCGATTTTATCGAAAAAGCAAAATCATCTTTTATCAAAATTGCTGTTGCTGCAGATATTTTGAGTCTGGTGAAATTAAAAGCTCCGGGCGAAATGGGCGTTGATGTAGTCGTGGGAACCACCCAGCGTTTTGGAATACCCATGGGCTATGGCGGTCCTCATGCTGCCTTTTTTGCTACTAAAGAAGCTTACAAGCGCGACATCCCCGGAAGAATCATCGGGGTGACTAAAGATACAGACGGTAACCGTGCTTTACGTATGGCTTTGCAAACCCGTGAACAGCACATCAAGCGTGACAGAGCAACTTCAAACATTTGTACCGCTCAGGTTTTACTGGCGGTTATGGCAGGAATGTATGCCGTTTACCACGGTCCAAAAGGGCTGGAATACATTGCAAACAAAGTACACAATACAGCTTCGACTATTGCAAAAGCTTTGGAAAAATTGGGTATCAAACAAACCAATTCCACTTATTTTGATACCATTCAGTTAAAAGCTGACGCCGAAAAAGTAAGAAACATTGCAGAACAAAACGAAGTCAACTTTTACTATCCTGATTCTGAAACCGTTGTTATTTCGGTCAACGAGACCACTACGATAGATGACATCAATAAAATCATTGCCATTTTCGCGCAAGCGACTTCTCAAGATGTATTTGAAATTGAAACGTTAACCGAAGGCAAAGCCATCCCGGAAACCGTCATCAGAAAAACCGATTTCTTAACCCACGAAGTATTCAACACCTATCAATCTGAAACAGATATGATGCGCTACATCAAAAAACTGGAGCGCAAAGATTTGTCATTGAACCACTCGATGATTGCTTTGGGAAGTTGTACAATGAAATTAAATGCGGCTGCAGAAATGCTTCCGTTGAGTGATCCTCAGTGGGGCACTATGCATCCTTTTGTTCCTGTTGAACAGGCTGAAGGTTATCAAACTGTATTAAAAAACCTGGAGGATTATTTAACAGAAATCACCGGTTTTGCAGCAACATCACTTCAACCCAACTCTGGCGCACAAGGCGAATTTGCAGGCTTGATGGTCATCAGGGCTTATCATGAATCACGTGGTGATTATCACAGGAATGTATGTTTGATCCCAAGTTCTGCACACGGTACCAATCCGGCATCGGCTGTGATGGCGGGAATGAAAGTTGTTGTCACCAAATCAACTGAAGAAGGGAACATTGACGTGGACGATTTGCGCGAGAAGGCTGAAATGCACAAAGACAACCTTTCTTGTTTGATGGTTACGTATCCATCTACACACGGTGTGTATGAATCAGCTATAAAAGAAGTAACACAAATTATACACGACAACGGCGGACAAGTTTATATGGACGGAGCCAATATGAATGCCCAGGTGGGATTGACCAATCCCGGAGCCATTGGTGCAGACGTTTGTCACTTGAATTTACACAAAACTTTTGCGATCCCACACGGTGGGGGCGGTCCGGGTGTGGGGCCCATTTGTGTGGCACCTCAACTCGCTCCTTTCCTCCCCGGAAACCCTGTAATTAAAACAGGTGGTGAGCAGGCGATTACTGCTATTTCAGCGGCTCCTTATGGGTCTTCACTGGTGTGTTTGATATCTTATGCTTACATCAGAATGCTGGGTGTAAGAGGTCTTAAAAAAGCGACAGAGTATGCAATTTTAAATGCCAATTATATGAAAGAGCGTTTAAAAGGACATTATGAAACTTTATATACCGGCGAGCGCGGAAGGGCAGCACACGAAATGATTTTGGACTGTCGCCCGTTTAAACAACACGGCATTGAAGTGGTTGATATCGCCAAGCGATTGATGGATTATGGATTCCATGCACCCACAGTTTCTTTTCCTGTTGCCGGTACATTGATGATTGAGCCCACCGAAAGTGAAAGTAAAGCCGAGTTGGATCGTTTTTGTGATGCGATGATTTCAATCAGAAAGGAAATTGCTGAAGCAACGGCAGACAATCCCAACAATGTGTTGAAAAATGCGCCTCACACTTTGAAAATGCTAACAACAGATGAATGGGATTTCCCTTACACCAGACAAAAAGCGGCATTTCCGTTAGATTATGTTTCAGATAATAAATTCTGGCCCAGTTGCAGACGTGTAGATGAAGCGTATGGTGACAGAAATTTAATCTGTACTTGTGCTCCTATTGAGGAGTATATGGAAGCTTAATTTCAATTTTCCATTCTTAATTTTTAAAAATTTCATAAAAAGAAAACTCTTTTTTTAAAATATATTAATTTATTGTCTTTAAAATGCTAATCTGATAAACTTCACTAATTATTTTTGAAGCCTAAGGCAGTTTGTTGATAAATTAGTACCTTTCGAACAAAATTAAAAACTCATGGAAACCTCTGTAAAAATAACCGGAATAGGCAGCTATATCCCTGATACGATTGCAACTAATGAATCTTTTATTGCCAATCAATTTTTAAATGAAGACGGTTCTGAAATCAAAGACTCCAATCCTGTTATTATTGAAAAATTCAAGGCTATTACCGGTATAAAAGCCAGACGTTACATTGAGAAAAACCTGGTTACTACAGATATTGCATTTTTTGCTGCAGAAAAAGCAATAACAGCCTCTGGTATTAATCCTGAAACCATTGACTACCTCATCGTTGCTCATAACTATGGGGATGTAAAATATGGTTCCAATCAAAGTGATACAGTACCCAGTTTGGCATCAAGAGTAAAGCATTTATTACAAATAGAAAATCCAAGGTGTGTTGCTTATGATGTGCTTTTTGGTTGCCCGGGCTGGCTGGAAGGGGTGATTCAATCCAATGCATTTATCAAGGCCGGAATGGCTAAAACCTGTTTAATTATTGGAGCTGAAGCTTTATCGAGAGTGATTGACCCTCACGACAGGGATTCCATGATTTACAGTGATGGTGCAGGAGCAGTTATTCTCCAAAAAGTGGATGGAAAAGGAGGCATTATTACACACGATACAGTGACTCATACACGTGATGAAGCACATTTTATTTATTTTGATAAAAGCAACCACTCAAAGCAAAGTGACAAAATCAGGTACATTAAAATGTATGGAAGAAAAGTATATAACTTTGCTCTGACCAATGTGCCTCTAGCGATGAAAAGTTGCCTGGACAAAAGTGGGGTTGACATCAAAGACATTAAAAAAATATTTATTCATCAAGCCAATGAAAAGATGGATGAAGCCATTTGCCAACGATTCTACAAACTTTATGATATGGAAATGCCCGAGGGTATTATGCCCATGAGTATTGGAGAGCTTGGAAACAGCAGTGTTGCAACCATTCCCACGCTGTTGGACTTGGTATATCGAAATAAAATTGAAGGTCACAAAATTGAAAAGGGAGATCATGTTATTTTTGCGAGTGTGGGTGCGGGAATGAATATCAATGCTGTGGTTTATAAATTTTAATCCATGTATGAAGGTAAATATCCTAAAAAGCGCTACAAAATCACTCTTGATTTTTTAAAGGACAACATACCACAAAATTCTAAAATTTTGGATTTGGGTGTTGAAAATCCCTTTTCAGAAATCATGATTCAAAACGGTTATCAAGTTAAAAACACCCAAGGAGAAGACCTCGATGAAAACTTTTCTTCCGTTGAACTGTCAGGTGCTGAAGTGGTTACTGCTTTTGAAATCTTTGAACACCTCATCGCTCCTTACAATATTTTAAAAGAAATCAAAGCCCCTAAACTCGTTGCTTCAGTGCCACTTCGCTTGTGGTTTGCACCGGCTTACCGCAGTAAATCTGACAAATGGGATAGGCATTATCACGAATTTGAACCTTGGCAATTTGACTGGTTACTTGAAAAGGCGGGTTGGGAAATTAAGCGTAGTAAAAAGTTTACCAATCCGGTGAAAAAATTTGGGATAAGACCTTTTCTTAGGAGATTTACACCGCGTTATTATTTGGTTTATGCCGAAAGAATACAATAAAACCTAAATGAATTTTTACATTGTCATACCGGCACATAACGAAGCCCAGTTTATAGGACAAACCCTCGATTCATTAGTAAATCAAACCTTACTCCCCAAGCAAATTGTGGTGGTGGATGACAATTCCACAGACACCACTTCGGAAGTGGTTTCGGTATTTGCCGAAAAGTATCCTTTTGTTTATTTGGTCAAAATAACTTCAGAAGAGAAACATCTGCCAGGCAGTAAAGTCATCAATGCATTTTACAAAGGGTTTGAAACATTGGATGGCGACTATGACATTATCTGTAAGTTTGATGCCGATTTGATTTTTCCTGAAAACTATCTGGAAAAAGTTGCTGAAATTTTTAAAAAGAATCCAAAATGCGGGATGGCGGGGGGATTACTTTTTATCAAAAAAAATGAAAATTGGATTTATGAAAATATTACCAATAAAGACCACCTAAGAGGCCCTATTAAAGCTTATAGAAAAGCATGTTTTCAGTCTATTGGTGGGTTAAAACAATCCATAGGCTGGGATACTGTAGATGTGTTACTTGCTCAATATCACAAATGGGAGATTATTATAGATGAACAACTTACAGTAAAGCATTTGAAGCATACAGGACAAAATTACGATTCATCTTCTCGTTATAAACAGGGTGAAACCTTATACATACTTCGATATGGTTATACATTGACATTTTTAACTGCTCTGAAAATTTCTTATCGAAAAAAAAGTTTCATACTCTTTGTTGATTATTTAAAGGGATATTTCATGGCTAAGAAACGAAAGAAAAATCAAATAGTAACTGTTGAAGAAGGAAGGTTTATTAGAAACCTCAGATGGAAAGGAATTAAGCAAAAAATCTCATAATTTATTTAATTATCAGCTTTTTCCGAATCAATATTTCATCACTAATTAAACTAACAATATAAACTCCAGATTTTAATTCTGAAGTGTCTTGTTTTTCATTAAAATCATTTGATTTTATTAATTCACCTGTTGAATAAAAAATTAGAATTTTGTCAAAAGTAATTGGGCTAACAATTTCGAAGTAATCATCAGCCGGATTTGGAAAGAGTTTTACTGATGATGTTAAATCTAAAGTATCTATATTTAATAATGAATCACAAAGAATTTGAATCTCTTCAATTGAAAGAGCTTTATCCCAATATCTAAACTCGTCTAAAGCACCATTAAAATAATTTGCCGGGAAATTTAGCTCTCTATCGTGTCTGCCAAGAGAGCCAGGAGTATTGGAATAAAATATTGATCCTCCTGTACCGGAATAATTACCTCCAAAATCTCTACAATTTACATATATTTTCATATTAGTTGCTGATTCTACAATTGCAATTATGTATGTCCATTTACCAGTCTCAATTGATTCATTTGTTGTGTAAGATCTTCTAGTATTTGAGGTATAACTATTTGATCCATCTCCAAAGCTTATTGAATACCTACCGGTTGCCTGAGCAGAATTAAAAAAAACACCACTGCTAATATCCTCTTCAAATGAAGTATTAAACAATTCTCGATCTGTATATAACTCACTATCATATCTAACCCAAAACGAAAACGACACCGGTAAATCCGGTTTTAATTCCGGTAGGTTTGGAAAATTAATGTAACTATCAACACCATTGAAATAAATTGCAGATTCATGATTACCAAATCTGTCATCAACATAAATCACTTCATTTTCGTCTGCGTGATATTCATTGCCGCTTGCATCTTCAGCATTACCGTCAAAGGGATAATAGAGTAGTAAATTTTCCTCAATGTTTTGTGCTATAGAAACAGAGAAAACGGTAAGTAGTATAAGGGTTAGGTAACGTTTCATTTGAATAATTATGGATGTTTGAACACGCAATTTAAATAAAATTTTTATTGTTTAGCACTTCAAATCACTCAAACAACTCGGTCAACACCCTTCCGGTAGCACCATTGGGTCGGGCAATTCCCAACAAAGCCGAAAGTGTGGGCGCAATGTCTGTGATTTCAGATTTTTGATAGGTATGCCCTTTTTTGATACCGTTTCCATAAAAAATGAGCGGCACGTGGGTGTCATAGGTGAAGCCGCTACCGTGAGTGGTTCCGCCCTTTTCATACCAAGTAGAAATGACTGCCGGGTCTAATACATAGACTAAATCACCACTGCGCTTTTGGTTAAAACCATTCTGAACCAAGTAGCCGGTATCACGGTTGTATGAAGTGCCTTCCAACTGTTTTCTGGTATAAACTTTATCAATCTGCGGATAGGCTAATATAAAATCTGCAAGGGTTTGCTGAACCATTTCTGAGCTTAGATTTTTAGATTTAAGGGCTTCTTTGTTTAAAAAAACCTGGTTGCTCTGAACCCTTTCAACAACATCAACAGAAAAAGTAGCGATGGAAAATTCCTTTAGTTTTGTTTGTAGTGTTGAGCGATCAAAAAAACCTGCCGGGATGTTTTGGGATTGTAAATAACCGGGAGTGTGCACGGCACCGTGGTCTGCTGAGAGAAAAACTGTGTAGTTTCCTTTTCCCAATTGTGAGTCCAGATACACTAACAGTCTCTCAAGCTCCAGATCAAGCCTTAAGTAATTATCTTGAACTTCTACTGAGTTTACACCAAAAGTATGTCCAATATAATCTGGGCTGGAATAGCTTATGGCAAGAAAATCTGTGGTGTTGTTTTTACCGAGATTTTCGCCCTCGATGGCTGCAATGGCAAAATCTGTGGTGATGTTGTTGCCAAAAGCAGTTTCCTTGATGATGTCAAAATTTCCGTTGTTTGGAGCGAGTGTTTTCAGGCTGTAAGGGAAAACTGAATTTTCCACACCTTTAAATTTATCCTCATAAGGAGATAAATCGGGGCCACTTTCTATATAAGTTTCAATGGGATAGAGTGTGTTCCAGCTGCCATTTAAGTAACTTTCAGCTACACCCGAATCGTTAAATTGTTGTACCCATAGCGGAAGTTGCTCCATATAAAAAGAACTGGTAATCCAGTTTCCTTCCTCTTTTCCGTGAAACCAATAAGCTGTACCGCTGTGACCTGCCGGAAGGATAGCTCCCCGATCTTTTAAAGAAAGCCCAATGACTTTTGATTTTTGCTGGGTGTGTAGCCTGAGTTGATCGCTAATGGAGGTGGTTTTCATTCGGTGGGGCGACATTTTCCCGGCTTTATGTTCTGTTCCTATAGGTGCGACATTTTCATCCTCAACACAATAGACGCTTCCTTTTATTTCTTTATCATACCAGTCGTTTGCAATTACTCCGTGAATGGCAGGATACGTTCCAGTATAAACTGAAGCATGCCCGGGACCTGTATAAGTAGGTATGTAGTTGAAATGATTGTTTTTAAACTCAAACCCATCATTCATTAATCTCTTAAAACCACCTTCACCATAACGATGATAATAGCGTGTGAGATAATCATACCTCATTTGATCAACAAGAATACCAATAACGAGAGTAGGTTTTGAAATCTCATTGTTATTGATTGAATTTGATTGATTGCTTTGAGCAAAACACAAGTTTAAAGTGAATAGAAAAAGAATGCCAAGAGTAAGTAGCTTATTCATAATTGCAAAATATTATTTGACAAAAATACAATACCTCTTTCAACTAAAGTTTACTTAATAGTTAAATCCTGACCAATTATTTTTGTTACTTTAGCGGTTATTAGATTTTAGTCTGAATTTGGGTTTATAGATGAGATATATAAGAGATATTGGTTCCTATTTTATGATGTTGCGGCAGGTCTTTAGCAGACCCACAAAAACATCTGTTCTTAAAAATCTTATTTTTAAAGAGATTAATGATTTAATTATCAACTCTTTGGGTATAGTTGTCTTTATTTCTTTTTTTGTTGGGAGTGTAATTGCGATTCAAACTGCACTTAACATGGACAATCCATTGGTACCAAAGAGCTTAATTGGGTTTGCAAC
>DAINOA010000074.1:0-9574 GCA_036735625.1 Planktosalinus sp.
AAAAAGAAATCTCCTGAAGTACCTGTAAATACTCCCGAGCCTCCGTTTGCAGCTAATAATTGTGCATATGTATTGGCTCCATTTCCACCGGAACTGTTGTCAAACAATAAAACTCCTGTATTATCTGCACCATCATAAACTCTTAACCAGTCAAATGTTCCAAATACTTCATAGTCTAAAAATTCTAATTCAGTAACACCTTCAAGTGTAGTTTCGGTTAAACACCCACAGTTTGGATAATTACCGGGTGTGCCGTCAGGTCCTCCCCCAGGTCCTCCCGGATCAAAGAAAAAGTCCCCAACATCCGGAGTGAATGTTTCAGCAGCTCCTGCAGTTGGAATAATATCTGCCATTACATCTCTGTTCTGATTCCTATAGTAGTTAGCTAGGACTCTTGATTCAGCTGAATTAAAAACATCACTAAAGTTAGAAACCTGATTTCCATCAGGAATTTGTCGGTTTAACAGTTCACCAATATCAGGTGTATTGCTGTTCTGGATAGTTTGGGCTCTGGTTGACTCCAAAAGCTCTAACTCCTCCATTGTGGTCAAATGCTGAGCACTAAGCGATACTGTAAAGCATAACGCAAGTGCCCATAGAAAAGTAAATTTTTTCATTTGGTATTTAATTTTAGTTAATAAGTACTAAAAGTATTTAAAAAATTTGTTAAATACTAATTCTTAGTTAAAAAATTATTACGTGAAGGTTATACTTTTCAGTTCTTTAAAATAAGAAGCTTAAAAATCGTTTTCAGGTTCTAGTAAAAAAAAATCAACCCAAAAGTTTAGGAATAAAATAGAGGCTATCAAAAATAGACTGATAGCCTCTAAATCCATTTTCATTAAAAATAATTTTACTCTTCAACAAAGTGACTCATAACTGCATCACTTACACCCATATTTGAAAACCCGCCATCATTGTAAAGGTTTTGAAGTGTAACTCTTTTAGTTAAATCACTAAACATGGCTATTGTGTAGTTAGCACAATCTTCTGCTGTAGCGTTACCTAGTGGCGACATTTTTTCGGCGTAAGCTATAAAACCGTCAAATCCTTTTACGCCTTGACCTGCCGTTGTGGGCGTGGGTGACTGAGAAATGGTATTGACACGCACTTTTTTATCTTTTCCAAAAAAGTAGCCAAAGCTGCGTGCAATTGATTCGAGATAGGCTTTATTGTCTGCCATATCATTGTAATCTGGAAAAACGCGTTGAGCAGCCATATAAGTTAAAGCAACGATGCTTCCCCATTCATTCATTGCATCTTTTTGATACAGGATTTGCATGGTTTTGTGAAACGAAACGGCAGACACATCCCAGCCTTTGTGTGTCCAGTCATAATTTTGGTCTGTGTAGTGCTTCCCTTTTCTTACATTTACAGACATACCGATGGAGTGCAGGACAAAATCGAGTTTGCCGCCAAGGATTTCCATCGATTTTTCAACTAAATTTTGAAGGTCTTCCAGGTTTGTGGCATCTGCTGGAATAATTTCTGAGTTTGTTTTTTCAGCAAGTTCTTTAATCTGACCCATTCTCATTGCAATAGGAGCATTTGTCAAAACGAAAGTTCCTCCCTCTTCATGAACGCGTTCTGCTGTTTTCCAGGCAATGGAGTTTTCATCAAGAGCTCCAAAAATAATTCCTCGTTTTCCTTTTAGTAAATTGTATGACATTGTTTTATTGATTATTGATTATTTATTAATGCTATTAAAGTTTGCATTTCAAATATACATTTTAATTCAACAAATCTCTTGCATGGGCTAAAGCAGATTCAGATTTTTTCTCACCACCAAGCATTTCAGCTAATTCCAATACCCTGTTTTCTTGACTTAATAATTTTAATTTTGTTTGTGTTTCATTGTGAATGTCTTCTTTATACACTTTAAAATGATAATTGCCTTTTGCTGCTATTTGAGGTAAATGAGTGATGCTGATAACTTGCATTTTAGAACTCATCAATTTCATTATTTCGGCTATTTTATTTGCAACTTCACCGGAGACACCGGTGTCAATCTCGTCAAATACAATAGTGGGTAATTGACTGTAATTTGCAAGTATTGATTTTATAGCGAGCATAATTCTGCTCATTTCTCCTCCTGAGGCTACTTTTTTTAATTCGCCAAATTCAGTTCCTTTATTGGCTGTGAATAAAAAAGATAATGCATCCCTTCCATTTTCTAGGAATGCATCAACTTGTTGAAGCTCTATTTTAAAGCGGGCATTGGGCAATCCAAGCTGTGATAGTATTTCTTCAAGAGAAGTCACCAAAATGTCTAAAACAGCTTTTCTTTTTTGGTGAATTTCTAAGGCCAGTTGAGTTAATTTTTCTCTTAGCTGTTTTATTTGAATCTCTGTTTGATTTATTATTGAATCTAAATTTTCAGTTTCCAAAAGGGTTTCAGATAAATCGTTTTTAATCGCTATCAATTCTTCAAGGTTTTGAGCTTGGTGTTTTGTTTGTAATTTGTATAGCAATTGCAACCTGTCATTAACTTCCTTAAGCCTTTCCGGGTTTGCTTCGGCTTCTTCAATTTCGACGCTAAGGTCGTTGTTAATGTCATCCAGTTCAATATGTACACTTTGAATACGTTCCCATAAGGACTCAAAACTTGCTGAAAGACCTTTTAATTTGTTTGCTCTCAATTTTAATTCGTTCAATAAAAAAAGAGCACCCACTTGTTCATCATTTAAATATTGCACCATTTGACCGAGTTGTTCCTGTATGGTTTCAACATTATTAAGCCTTTCTGATTCTGCTTCTAAAATTTCAAGCTCATCTTCTTTAAGATTTGCTTGTTCCAGTTCATCATATAAAAATTGGGTGTAATCTTGTTCCTTTTGAGCGTCTGCTTTTTTTTGGTTGAATTGTTTTAAAAGTGATTGGTTTGATTTGTATTCTTTGAGTGCAAGCTTGTAAGTTTTCAAAAGATTTTCAGTATGAGCCAGTGAATCAATCAATTCAAATTGAAAATCTTTTGATGATACTTCAAGAGTTTGATGTTGATTGTGAATATCTATGAGGCGTTCACCAAGAATGGATAAAATAGTTAAGTTAACCGGCGAATCGTTGATGAAAGCTCTCGATTTTCCGGAAGGCAGTATTTCCCGTCTAATGATTGTTTGTCTTTCATGATCCAAATCGTTTGAAGCAAAAAAATCATTTAAATTGTACTCGTTGATTTGAAATTCTGCTTCAATCACACATTTTTTTGAACTGTTTTTAACGCTGCTTAAATCGGCTCTCTTCCCTAAAAGTAATGAGAGTGCCCCTAATAAAATAGATTTTCCGGCACCGGTTTCACCGGTAATAATTGTTAAACCTTCTTTAAAATCTACTTTAATATCTTCAATTAAAGCAAAGTTTTTTATAGTGAGTTGTGTAATCAACTTAGTGTGTGAATTTAAACACTAAAGGTAAAAGAGTTTATGGTTTAAAGCAAGTACCTAAAACTTAATTTTTGACCAATTTTCACGTTTGGTTGGGGCCATTCTTGTGAGGTTTTGCGTTAATTGATCAATATTTACACTAGGTCCATCACTAAAAATAGCTTGTATTTCTTCAGCTTTTGCGTCAAAGAAAGTGCGCAGTAGATAAGAGTTGGGTCTGCGGTCATTGATTTGTTTTAGTGAATTAATGGCTTCAGAGATTTTGATTTTTGCCTCTCTGGGGTTCTCGTGCATACTGTCAAGACCCTGTCTGTGATACATATACATTGCAGTATGAAATGGACTAAAAATTGGCGATATGAGTGCTTCATTTAATTGATATCGTGATTGATTTCCATCGGTTGCTTTCCACCCTTGAAAATTTCCAGATGCTGCCGTGTTGACAATCTGTTTTGCAATACCGTGAAATTCGTCTCCACCGTTTTTTGAAAAAGTGGCCGCATCAAGCCCCAGTATTGTATAAACGTGAAATGCGATTACTGAAACCAGATTTGATTCTGAACTATTAGGGTTAAAATTCAACGGCTGAAACTCTCTGTAATTAAAATTGAATTGACGGTCATTGTAATTATAGATTGGAGAGGAATAAGTGGATGCAAAAACAGGTCTGGAAGCTTGAACCTGAAGACTTGCGC
Organism: Planktosalinus sp.; assembly: GCA_036735625.1. Classification (GTDB taxonomy): domain Bacteria; phylum Bacteroidota; class Bacteroidia; order Flavobacteriales; family Flavobacteriaceae; genus Planktosalinus. The sequence continues at coordinate 4,079 of DAINOA010000074.1, forward strand.
TAAAATTATCAGAATCATACCCGTTGACAATGATATTAAAGCTTGCATCTATGCGTTCCTGATTTGCAAATACTTGATTTGTCCAACTTGTTTCATTTATAAATTCAATCAAATCACGCTCAAGAGTTCTAAAGATTTGAAGGTTTGATACTCCTGTTTGTTCAGCATTTACGACTACCACAGCATTAATTTCCTGAGCTACTGCTTGTATTGATATGCTCATTAAACAAAGGAAAACTAGTATTTTATTCATTTAAAACGGGTGTTAATATGTTAAATATATCTTTGGCAACTTCTGTTTTACTTTTTAATTCAAAAAAACTGATTTGATTGTTTTTATCAATGATTGTTATTTTATTTGTATTGGATTCAAAGCCGGCACCGGCATCATTTAGCGAATTTAACACAATATAGTCTAAATTCTTTTTGTGTAGCTTCTTTTTTGCATTTTCAATTTCATTTTCGGTTTCTAATGCAAAACCAACCAGCAATTGATTCTTTTTAATTTCACCTAAAGAAGCTAAAATATCCTTAGTGGGTTCCAGTTCAATTGATAACGCTGCTTGATTCTTTTTTATTTTTTGAGTTGATTTTATTTTTGGTCTAAAATCTGCTACTGCAGCACATAAAATAGCCAGTTCAACTTGTGAGTAAAAGCTGTGGCATGCATTGTACATTTCTTCAGCTGAAGTTACTGCAATTCTCTGTATTGATATATTGTCTATCTGAAGATGTGTAGGACCCGACACTAAAATTACTTCCGCACCAAGTTCTGCCGCTTCTTCAGCCAATGCATAACCCATTTTTCCGGAAGAATGATTTCCAATAAAGCGCACCGGGTCAATGGCTTCATATGTGGGTCCTGCAGTAATTAATACTTTTTTATTCCTTAAAGGGAGTTTTGAAAGGATGTCTTTTTCCAAAAACGTGATAATCTCTTCTGGTTCTGCCATTCTACCCTCTCCCACAAGACCACTTGCAAGTTCTCCAATACCTACAGGAATTTGAATGTTTTTATAAGAATTCAATTTCTTAAATGCAGCTTGGACAGACGCGTGTTTGTACATATCTAAATCCATCGCCGGGGCATAATAAACCGGGCATTTCGCAGAAAGATATGTTGCGAGCAACAAATTGTCACAGGTGCCATTTGCCATTTTAGAAAGCGTATTTGCTGTGGCAGGAGCAATAACGAAAAAGTCGGCCCATAAGGCCAACTCTACGTGATTATTCCATGTTTCATTTTCGTTTACTTCACTGGTAAATGAAGAAAAAACTTCATTTTTAGAAAGTGTAGAAAGTGTGAGTGGCGTGACAAAATCCTTTGCTTTTGGGGTCATTATGACCTTAACCTCAGCACCTGCTTTTACAAGCAACCTCACTAAAAATGCCGATTTATAAGCAGCAATACCGGCTGTAATTCCGAGTAAAACTTTTTTACTGCTTAAAATAGACATGATTTATTGGTCTGAGTTTTCGTCTAGGGTATTTCTGTGATAGATTTTACCTTCAAGCCATTCTTGCATTGCAAGAGCATGTGGTTTAGGCAAACGCTCATAGAACTTTGAAACCTCGATTTGCTCTTTGTTTTCAAATATTTCTTCAAGACTATCATTGTAAGTAGCAAATTCATCTAATTTTTCAAGAAGTTCCTTCTTGATTTCGATGTTGATTTGATTGGCTCTTTTAGAAACAATTGAAATAGCCTCATAAATATTCTGCGTTGGTTGGTCAACAACGTTTTTATTAAGAGTTACTGTATTAACGGGAGCCTCTGTTTTTTTTAAATCTGTCATTTTCTATACTTGTTTGTTTTGTAATCTTTGATCTATATCTTGGAGTATCTCGTTTGCTTTTTGAGAAAACACTCCATCAGGATAATTTCTTTTATAAAAATTGTAATACTCTTTTGCTGTCATAAGTCGTTCTTCAACCTTATCAGGAACACTAACTATTGCCAATTGGTAAGCTGAATCAAATTTCAAAAATAGTGCTTCTTCCCTAAAGTCTGAACCCGGGTGATTTAATATAAAATTATCCAATGAAGATATTGCAGCTCTGTAATTAAAGGCATTATGACCACCTAAGCGATTGTATTGTTTTGCAATTTCAAATTCTTTCTTCTGTATTTTCTCAGTTAACTCTAAAACCAGTCCATTGGCCTCATCATGGAAATCAGAATCGGGATATTTATTGATATAGTTTTGTAATTTTTCTAATGCGTTAATCGTTTCCTTTTGATCAAGAGAGTATCTTGGAGACAAAAAGTAATAACTTTTAGCGCCTTTAAAAGCGGCTTCTTGAACTTTTTCACTTTGAGGATAAGAAGTTGCAAAACGCTCAAATTGATAACCGGCTAAAAAGTAGTCACCTAAATTGTAAAAAGTATCTGAATACAAATACATCAACTTTTCTGCCTGCGGTTTTCCTCTGTAAGCAGGCACAATTTGCTCCATTAATTTTAGTGCTTTTTTGTACTCTTTTATGTTGTACAAAGAATCGGCATAATGGAATTTGAGACCCACATCTTCAGACTTTAACATCTTTTGATAAGGGCTGCAGGAAAAAAACAGAGTGGCAGTCGCTAAAGTTAAAATAAGTATTCTCATGTGTCTTAAAAACATCGTGCAAAAGTACGTAAATTAGTGAGATAATAAAAATCAATATTACTAATTACTAACGTAAGAAATAATTCCTTTTTATTTCTTGTGAAAAATTTAACGCAAATGAGCCGTAAACTCTTTAATTTGCTGCTTTAATTCATCACTGGCTTCAACCAAGGGAAGTCTTACGGTTGCATCACAAATCCCCAGGGTTTCAAAAACTGCTTTGATCCCAGCCGGATTGCCTTCAGCAAAAATCAAATCAATAGCCGGAGCCAGCTTATAATGCAATTCATATGCTGCATCCACTTTTTTATTCAGACCTAGGCGCACCATATCAGAAAACTCATTTGGGAATCCTTCTCCAATCACAGAAATCACTCCTGACCCTCCAGCCAAAACCATTGGCAATGTAATCATATCGTCTCCTGAAATAACCAGAAAACCCTTTGGTTTATCCTTGATGAGTTGCATTGCCTGAACAATATCTCCCGCAGCTTCTTTGATTGCAACTATGTTTTCAAAATCATTTGCCAACCTTAAGACTGTTTTAGGAAGCATATTTGACGAAGTTCTTCCAGGAACATTGTACAAAATAACCGGTTTTGGAGAGGCCTTTGCAACTGCTTTAAAATGCTGGTAAATACCTTCCTGAGTGGGTTTATTATAATATGGTGAAACTGAAAGCACTGCATCAAAAGCAGTAAAGTTTCTTGACTTCAATTCTTCTATAACTTTTTGTGTGTTATTTCCTCCAACACCTAGAACCAAAGGGAGTCTATTATTATTTATAGCTATGACTTTATCAATTACCTGCTGTTTTTCTTCAGAAGTTAAAGTCACACTTTCTGCTGTGGTGCCTAAAACCACCAGATAGTCAACACCACCGTGAATGCAATGATTCACTACCTTTTCCAATCCCTCAAAATCAATTGAAAAATCTGGCTTGAAAGGAGTCACAAGCGCAACTCCTGTACCTATTAGCTCGTTCATACAGTTTGCTTTTTGTTTTTAAATATGCCAATATATTTTGAAAGTTCCTTCTCAAAAACAGCATATTGCTTTATTTCGATTTTAAAAATGAGTTCAAAAAGCCTTTTATCTGCTCCTTTTAATCCCACTTTTAATTGTGCTTTTGCTTTTGATGTCAAATAGTCAAGATATGGATTCTTTTTAGAATAATACCCAATAAAAATATCATACTTCCTGTCTAAAAACTCCTCAACGGCGGGTTTATTTAAAACGCCATTCCAAGAAAAATCCTTTGAGGAAAATTTGTTTTGCTCAAAGGTGGGCACATTTCTTTTTTCCTCACGATAAACCATCAGTTTTAAATCTTTGTTAAGAATTCCAAGCGCATCAATAAGTCCGGTAAAAAGTTCAGTATTTTCAAATTCTTCTGCATTTACAAGTACTCCAACTGTTTTAAAAGATGAAATTTCATCTTTTGGATAAGGTGTTTTTACATGCTTTGCGATATGCTTTTTTAGGAAATATCTTTTAAGGGCTTTAAAATTCATTTATCTTTACATTCTTTGCTTACAAAAGTAATTAAAATATCCTCAATTTAGTTTCTAAAACTCAACACTTGATGAAAGACATTTTATTAATTAGTATCATAATCTCCTTTCTAGTTGGTTGTAAAAAAACAGACTATTCTCTTACCCAAATTGAAGGCAAACAAATAGAAATTACAGACTCCATTAAAACAAATGAAAGTCTTGAAAACTTTCTAAAACCCTACAGGGTACACATTGAGGGGCAATTATCTGAAGTGCTTGCTTACAACATTAGAGATATGAAAAGAACAGATGGAACTTTGAACTCCTCCATTGGCAATATGATGGCAGGTGCAACAATGGAGCTTGCTAATCCCATTTTTAAAAAACGCTCTCAAAATAATATTGATATCGTTTTGCTCAATTTTGGCGGCATCAGATCCACAATAGGTGCGGGTGATGTGACCCGAAAAACCGCCTTTGAAATCATGCCGTTTGAAAATGAAATAGTAGTACTTGAACTTACACCGAAAGGGATTCAGGAAATGATAGACTATCTGGCGTCAGAAAACTTAGCACACCCTATTTCGGGAATGGAAATCAAACTGAATGCCAAGAACGAAATAAAATCAGTCAAAATTCAAGGGGTACCTTTAGACACGACAAAAAATTATTTTGTTGCCACCAGTGATTATCTAAGAAACGGCGGTGACCGAATGTATTTTTTTGAAGAAGCTTTGAGCGAAACACCTTTGGATTATAAATTGAGGAACCTTTTTATTGATTATTTCATTATAAATGACACCATTGATTTTTTGCCTGATAACCGGTTTGTAAAAATAAATTAGAATGCAACGAAGACACTTTATCAAACAATCTGCTGCTGCCTCTGCATTGCTGGCTGCGGGAGGTTTTGGGCTTTCGGCATTTTCTGCCAGCCTAAGTAGAAAACACATCACCATTCTCCATACCAACGATACCCACAGCCGACTGGACCCCTTTCCGGCAAACGATGCCCGTTATGCCAACAAAGGTGGTGTTGCACGCCGGACAACCCTCATTGAAAACATTAGAAAAGAAAATCCAAATACCCTGCTACTGGATGCCGGTGACTTTTTTCAGGGAACGCCATATTTTAATTATTATGGTGGCGAACTAGAATTAAAATTTATGTCAATGCTTAAATATGATGCTGCAACCATTGGCAATCACGAGTTTGACAATGGCCTTGATGGGTTATTGGCGCAATTGCCACATGCAAACTTCCCTTTAGTATCTTCCAATTATGATTTTAGTAATACCATTTTAGATGGATTTGTAAAAAAACACATTACATTAGAAAAAGAAGGAATCAAAAGATTCAATTCCTAACCCCTCTGTGCTCTCTGTGTTTA
>DAINOA010000075.1:0-9543 GCA_036735625.1 Planktosalinus sp.
CTTTAATCATATCAGCAACAGGAATTCCTTCGGTAATTGTAATAATTACTTTAATACCGGAGTCTGCAGCTTCCATAATGGCATCTGCAGCAAATGCAGGTGGAACAAAAATAATAGATGTATCTGCACCGGTTTCTTTAACGGCTTCTGAAACTGTATTAAATACAGGCTTGTCCAGATGTGTTTGTCCTCCTTTTCCGGGAGTAACACCTCCCACAACATTAGTACCATATTCTATCATTTGGCTTGCGTGAAATGTACCTTCACTACCTGTAAAACCCTGAACAATTATTTTGGAATTTTTGTTTACTAAAACGCTCATTGAAATTAAATTTTATATTGAATTTTACGGCAAAAATAAACTTTTATAATGAGTATAAAAATTATACTTTCACTCTGTGATATGATTTTTGTGTATCGTCTTTATCGGTTACCGGTTGACTTATTTGGTAGCCTTTATAAAGCTTGTCATCTTTTAATTCCCATATTGCAATAAAATGGGCTATACCAAGCTCTTCATCAGGGTTTTCAGCGGTTCTTATATAATATTTATATCTGATTGTTACAAAATTGTCATCCTGAAGCAAGTGACTTACCTCAATGCGCATATCTACATAAGAGCGTCTCACTTCCTGAAAAAAATCTGATAAGTCATCAAAGTTTAAAATAGACAGTCCGTCTGTGGTGCTATTCCAGATTAAAGTGATTTCAGGATGAACAAATGTTTCAATTACTGAGGGATCTTTAATAAAATCTGAATTGTAAAATGATTTTACAATCTCTTTGGCATTGGTTTTCATGTTATTTCCAATTATTTCTTTAAGTTTTTAATGTCTTCAAGTATTGAAGGGATTAATCTAATTGAGGCAATCTCTTTGTATTTTGACCTGAAATCATCTGCAGGGGTACCAAAATATGACTTCCCTCCATCCAATGATTTACTAATACCAGATTGGGCAGAAATCACTGCTTTTTTTCCAATTGTAATTCCGCTAGTAACGCCCACTTGACCCCATAAAGTAACTTCATCCTCAATGATAACACAACCGGCAATTCCGGTTTGGGAGGCAATAAGACATTTTTTTCCTATTACTGTATCGTGACCCACATGTACCTGGTTGTCAATTTTTGTTCCTTCACCAATCGTTGTATCACCTGTTACTCCTTTATCAATGGTACAGACGGCACCTATATCCACTTGATTTTTTATTACCACTCGCCCACCGCTTATTAATTTGTCATAACCATCAGGACGATTTTTATAGTAAAATGCATCAGAGCCAATTACTGTACCGGCGTGAATAGTTACATGGTCTCCAATAATTGAATTGTCATAGATGGAAACATTAGAGTGAATGAGGCAATTTTTTCCAATTTTCACATTATTTCCAATAAAGACATTGGGCTGAATAACCGTGCCTTCACCAATTTGCGAGGATGGAGAAATAGACTCTTTAGAAGCAATAAATGGGTTAAAGTAGATTGTAAGTTTATTAAAGTCTCTAAAAGGATCATCTGAAATTAAAAGCGCTTTTCCTTCAGGGCACTCAACTTCCTTATTTATTAAAATTACAGTAGCAGCAGAAGTTAAAGCTTTATCGTAGTATTTAGGGTGATCAACAAAAACGATATCTCCCGGCTCAACAACGTGAATTTCATTCATACCAAAAACAGGAAAATCAGAATCACCAACAAATTTACAATCGATAATCTTAGCTATTTTTTCAAGTGTTTGGGCAGGATTGAATTTCATTTTTGAAGATTTTTATTCTTTTACTCTTTCTTTATAAGTGCCTTTATCTGTTTCAACTTTAATTTTATCACCTTCATTGATAAATAAGGGCACATTGATTATTGCACCAGTTTCTACAGTCGCGGGCTTTGTTGCATTTGTGGCAGTGTTTCCTTTTACTCCGGGCTCTGTGGATATAACTTCAAGAATTACACTTGCAGGCATTTCTACAGAAAGAGGTAAATTATCTTCGGTATTAATTAAAATAGTCACAATTTCTCCTTCTTTTAATAAACCGGGGTTATCGAGGGCGCTTTCTTTCAATTGAATTTGTGAGAAGTCTTCAGTTTCCATAAAGTGATAAAAATCGGCATCATTGTATAGGTACTGATATTTATTGGTTATAACTTTCACTTCTTCAATTTTGTGTCCTGCAGAAAACGTATTGTCAACGACTTTGCCATTGGTAACACTTTTTAATTTTGTTCTAACAAAAGCAGGACCTTTTCCGGGCTTTACGTGCAGAAACTCTATAATTTTATATATATCGTGGTTGAATTTTATACATAGACCGTTGCGAATATCTGATGTTGTTGCCATAATTTTAAACTAATTTTTTTATGCTAAATTGAATGATTAAATAGAACTAACGTAGCCTTTCATAATACCACGTTGTGAATTTTTAATAAATTGAAGAATTTCATCTCTTTCGGGAGTGGCTTCCATTTCTGCTTCGATTATTTCAGAAGCTTGGGTATTGTTGTAATTTTTTTGATAAAGAATTCTGTATATGTTTTGAATTTCTCTGATTTTTTCGGTGCTAAACCCGCGCCTTCTTAACCCAATTGAATTAATTCCAACATAGGATAATGGTTCTCTACCAGCTTTTACATAAGGTGGTACATCTTTTCGCACAAGTGAACCTCCGGTAACAAAAGCATGATTTCCAATCATACAAAACTGTTGTATGGCAGCCATCCCGGCAAGTATGACGTGATCTCCCACTGTGATATGTCCTGCAAGTGTACTGTTGTTTGAAAAAATACAATTATCACCCACAATACAGTCGTGAGCTATATGACAATATGCCATAATCCAGCAATTTTTACCTACTACTGTTTTCATTCTGTCAACGGTACCTCTGTTTATGGTTACAAACTCGCGAATGGTGGTGCCATCGCCAATTTCAACTGTGGTATCCTCATCCTGAAATTTTAAGTCCTGAGGTATTGCAGATATTACTGCGCCCGGAAAAATATTACAGTTTTTGCCAATGCGTGCTCCTTCCATTATAGTAACGTTTGAACCAATCCAGGTTCCTTCGCCAATTATAACATTATTGTGAATTGTTGTAAAGGGTTCAATAACAACATTTTTTGCGATTTTTGCGCCAGGGTGGACATATGCTAAAGGTTGATTCATTATTATTCTTTTGTTTTTACGATTTGTGCCATCAATTCGGCTTCTGTGACGAGTCTGTCATTTGCATAGGCATTTCCTTGCATATGAACAATTCCTCTTCTTATGGGTGTTATCAATTCTAATTTAAAGACTAAAGTATCTCCCGGCAAGACTTGTTGTTTAAACTTCACATTATTAATTTTCATAAAAAAAGTGAGATAGTTTTCAGGATCCGGTACCGTACTTAATGCTAAAATTCCTCCGGTTTGTGCCATAGCTTCAACGATTAGAACTCCGGGCATAACTGGTGCGCCGGGAAAATGACCAACAAAATATGGCTCATTCATAGTTACATTTTTAATTCCCACAACATGAGAGTCTGAAAGTTCTAAAATTTTATCGACTAAAAGAAAAGGAGGTCGATGGGGCAACATTTCCATAATTTGATTTACATCCATTAAAGGGGTTTGTGATAAATCATATTTTGGGATGTTGTTGCGTTTTTCGATTTTTATTATTTTAGAAAGTTTTTTTGCAAATTGAGTATTTACTTGATGTCCGGGTTTATTTGCAATCACTTTTCCACGTATTCTTGTTCCAATCAAAGCTAAATCACCTATGACATCCAATAATTTATGTCTTGCTGCTTCATTTGGGTGATGCAGGGTTAAATTGTCTAATATACCATTGGGTTTTACAGAGATGGAATCTTTTTTAAAAGCTACTTTTAATTTTTCCATTGTTTTCGGCGAAAGCTCTTTGTCAACATAAACAATGGCATTGTTTAAATCACCACCTTTTATGAGGCCGTGTTCCAAAAGCATTTCTATTTCGTGCAAAAAACTAAAGGTTCTGGCATTTGATATTTCATCTTTAAAATCTGATAATTTTTTAAGTGTAGCATTTTGTGTTCCTAATACTTTAGTTCCAAAGTCAACCATTGTTGTTACCTGGTAGTCATCTGCTGGCATTACTATAATTTCACTTCCTGTTTCTTCATCGACATAAGAAATTACATCTTTAACAATGTATTCATCTCTGGGTGCTTCTTGTTCTGCAATTCCTGCCTTTTCAATGGCTTCTACAAAGTATTTTGATGAACCATCCATGATGGGTGGTTCTGGAGCGTTGAGTTCAAGAATGCAATTATCAACTTCCATGCCCACAAGAGCAGCCAGAACGTGCTCTGATGTATTTATTTTAACGCCTCTTTTTTCGAGATTTGTTCCTCTTTGGGTATTTACTACATAATTTGCATCTGCTTCAATGACCGGATTTCCCTCCAAGTCTGTTCTAATAAATGCATACCCATAATTGATGGGAGCAGGTTTTAAAGTAAGGGTTACTTCCTTACCTGTATGAAGTCCCACACCGGTGAGGGTGACTTCTTTTGCCAGTGTGCGTTGCTTAACTAAACAATTATTCATTACCATTCTTTTTTTCAATCGTGTTTAATCTGTCAATTATCTTAGGGAAGTTTTTAAAATGTACATAACTTTTATTGTAATCTCCATAGTTTAAAGCAGGAGACCCCTGAAGGGTTTCATTGTCTTTTACATTTCTTCCTATACCACTTTGAGCTTGTATTTTTACTCCATTGCCAATAACTAAATGACCTGCTATTCCAACTTGTCCTCCAATCATACAGTTTTTTCCAATTTTTGTAGACCCAGCTATCCCAGATTGAGCTGCAATCACAGTATTTTCACCAATTTCAACATTGTGAGCAATTTGTATTTGATTATCCAGCTTTACTCCTTTTCTTATTATTGTTGAACCCAGGGTCGCCCGATCTATAGTAGTTGCTGCACCAATGTCAACAAAATCTTCAATCATTACATTTCCCGTTTGGGGTACTTTTTTATATTCACCATTTTCATTGGGTGTAAAGCCAAAACCATCAGCCCCTAAAACCACACTGCTATGAATTACACAGTCATTTCCAATAGTAGTTTCAGAATAAATTTTAGCTCCTGCAAAAACAATCACATTATTTCCTATAGATACATTATCGCCAATGTAGACACCGGGAAAAATTTTAACATTATCACCAATCAATACATTATCACCAATATATGTAAATGCACCTAAATAAATGTTTTGACCCAGTTTTGCTGATGAGGATAAAAAAACAGGTTCTTCAATTCCTGTTTTGTTAAGCTTCACCATATTGTAGTATTCAAGAAGTTTTGAAAATGCTTTGTAAGGATTTTCTACTCTTATAAGTGTCGTTTTTAATTTTTCTTCAGGAGAAAAAGCTTTGTCAACTATAGTTATGGAGGCCTCTGTTGAATAGATATATGAAGTGTATTTTGGATTTGATAAAAAGGTCAATGAACCAGACTCCCCCTCCTCTATTTTTGAAAGTTTAGAAACCTCAATTTCTGGGTTTCCATCTACTTTACCCTCTAAAATAGTTGCAATTTGTAATGCTGTAAATTTCATTTGTCTATAACAGTTATTTTATTTGGTCACACCTGCACTATGCAAGCAGGATAAACATTCTTTGAAAGCCATTCTCCTATTGAATAAATTTTTGTGGGTTGAATCATTAAAATTTAAATTAATTATTGCTGAGTAAGGTAAAATCGAAATTCAAAAATTACAAATTCACGACCTTATCATTTTCATACACAAAAATAGGAAAAAAGGCTTAGAAACTGCCTAATCTTTACTTTTTGGATAACATAGATAGTATTTTGTAACCAATTCGGTCAAGGCTTTATTATTAATTTGTTCACTAACATCAGTGATATCAATGATTTTCCCTTTTTGGGTAACTAATTTAATTTTTTCTTTCGTATCACTGTATGCCAAATTTGAAATCTCTCCGGTAAAACAAAAATAGTTCACTTCATTAACAGTCAATCCAAACTTTTTGATGAGTTTTTTTCTTTTAATCTCTATATATTCACTAGAGTAGGGTTTATCCTTTATTTTAATTTTTAATAAGCCCCTGTTCAAAATTCTTGTTGATAAATTTCTTAGAACAAAATCAGTTGAGCTTTTCCATTGTTTTAGTGAGGCTATAATATCATAATCATCCAATTCAGAAAAAAGGTGCAAAGTTTCTTCATTAAAGTCTGAGCTTTTAATACGGTTTTTCAAAAAGTAAAGCAGTGGTTCGCTTGCAGGTAGTTTAACTCCAGACTCAATAAGTTCTTTGGCTCTATTTAATATTTTTACTAAAATTTGCTCAGCAACAATACCTGTTTTATGCAAATATACCTGCCAATACATAAATCTTCGGGCGATGATAAATTTTTCAATAGAATAAACACCTTTTTCTTCAACAACAAGCTCATTATTTATGACATTAAGCATTGTTATTAAACGTTCTGAGTTTATATTGCCTTCTGGAGTTCCTGCATAAAAACTATCTCGTTTTAAATAATCAAGTCTATCCATATCAAGTTGGCCAGAAATTAACTGACAAAGAAACTTTTTCTCATAATTGCCGTTAAAAATTTGAATAGCAAGCGTTAATCTTCCGTTAAACTTTTTATTAAGTAACTTCATAAAGTGAAGAGAAATTTCTTCATGAGAAATTCCTTCAACAATACTATTTTCCATTGCATGTGAAAACGGTCCATGACCTATATCGTGTAATAATATGGCTATATAAAGAGCTTCTTCTTCGGCTTCTGAAATGAGATTCCCTTTAAACTTTAATACTTGGACTGCTTTTTGCATTAAAAACATACATCCAAGTGCATGATGAAACCGGGTGTGGTTTGCGCCGGGATATACCAAATAAGAAAGTCCCATTTGACTGATACGTCTTAATCTCTGAAAAAAAGGGTCTTCGATTAATTTAAAAACAATGCTATCTGGTATGGTAATAAAACCGTAAATTGGGTCGTTTAGAATGTGAAGCTTTTTCAGGCTGTTCAACTGAGCAGATTTATTTTTTTTTGCGAAAATGCTCACAAATATAAGGATTATAAACAAGTAAAATAATAAGATAAACATAATGAACAAGATAAATATTCTCTGGGTTGATGATGAAATTGATTTATTAAAACCACACATTCTTTTTTTAGAAGGTAAAAATTATATTGTTACCAAAGCACGAAGTGGAATGGAAGCGCTTGAAGAAATTGATAACAAAAACTTTGACATTGTTTTTCTTGATGAAAACATGCCAGGCCTCACAGGGATTGAAACACTTCAAGAAATCAAAGAGAAAAAAGCAAACCTTCCAGTAGTTATGATTACTAAAAGCGAAGAAGAGTATATTATGGAAGAAGCTATTGGTTCAAAAATAGCAGATTACCTTATAAAACCTGTAAACCCAAATCAAATCTTATTAAGTCTTAAAAAAAATCTGGACCATTCCAGATTACTCACCCAAAAAACAACTTCAAACTACCAACAGGAATTTAGAAAAATAGCTATGGATCTCTCTTCTGTAAATTCTTATGAATCATGGGTAGAATTGTATCAAAAATTACTTTATTGGGAACTTCGTCTGGAGGAAATTGAAGATTCCGGAATGTTTGAAATTTTAGAATCTCAAAAATCTGAAGCCAATACGCAGTTTTGCAAATTTATTGATAAAAACTACCCAAAGTGGTTTGAAAGAGATGCAGATTCACCAGTAATGTCTCATACACTTTTCAGGGAAAAAATACTTCCTCAAATAGCAAAAGGACAACCCACGCTACTTGTTGTTATTGATAATTTACGTTATGATCAATGGAAAACTTTTGAACCCATACTTTCCGGAATTTATAAAAAAGAACACGAATCTGCATTTTTTAGCATTTTACCTTCTGCAACTCAATATTCAAGAAATGCCATTTTTTCTGGACTAATGCCAGATGATATGAATAAATTGCACCCAGATTTATGGCTAAATGATACCGATGACGGTGGAAAAAATATGTTTGAAAAGGAATTTCTTGATGCGCAATTAAAACGACTTGGTCAAAATTTAAACTATGATTATTTCAAAATTTCGAGTTTAAAACAAGGCAGAAAACTAGTTGAAAACTTCAAAGCCCAAAAGGAAAACGATCTCACTGTTGTTGTTTATAATTTTGTTGATATGATTTCTCACGCCAAAACAGAGATGGATGTCATCAAAGAACTCGCTTCCACTGATAAATCCTACAGGTCTTTAACTCAAAGTTGGTTTAAAAATTCACCATTACTGGAAATTATTCAACAAGCAGCGCAACTTGGATTTAAACTTATAATCACCACAGATCACGGCACAATAAATGTAAAAAACCCTTCAAAAGTGATTGGTGATAAAAATACTAGTTTAAATTTAAGATATAAAACAGGTAAAAGTTTGACTTATGAAGAAAAGGATGTACTCGCCGCAAAGGATCCAAAGAGTATTCATCTGCCTAGCATCAATATGAGCAGTTCATTTATATTTGCTAAGGGTGATTTGTTTTTTGCATATCCAAATAACTACAATCATTACGTGAGTTATTACAGGAACACCTATCAACATGGGGGTGTCTCTTTAGAAGAAATGATTATTCCTTTTGTAGTATTAGTGCCTAGGTAATGTTTTTTTCACTATATTTGAACTCGTAACCCCAAAGTTATGACTTATACCTACGACATATCAAGCTTGCCTCAAGCTGCAACTGCTGTGTTAACCAGTGTTTCTGGTAAAACACTTTTATTTTACGGAACAATGGGCGTAGGCAAGACAACACTAATCAAAGAAATAGCAAAACAACTTGGGTATCACGGTTTAGTGAGTAGTCCCACCTTTTCTTTAGTTAATGAATATAATGTTGAAGAAGACTTAATTTATCATTTTGATTTTTACAGAATAGAGGATGAAAGAGAGGTGCTAGATATGGGGGTTGAAGAATACTTGTATGACTCTCATTGGAATCTAATTGAGTGGCCAGAAAAAATTTCTAAGTTTTTACCTACAATTAAAAATGAAATTTTTTTGACCCAAAATAATGACGGAACACGAACCCTAAAAATAATTGCCGGTGAAGAAGTAACAAGTTAATAACATACCCGCTTTTGAGATAAACACTACGTTTATCATCGTTCCCTTTTTAGTAAAGACCCCAAATCGACATTAAAATAAGAGTAGAATTCTTTTGTCAAAAATTAACTTACTAAGATACGGAAATAGTTTTTAAAATACTTTAGTTTTTTTTATATAGGTTTGTACTATTAACCTCACAAAAACTAATATTATGAAAATGTCAAAAGCAATGTTATTTGTTGCTCTCTTTTTTACAGGATTATTTGTATCTTGTACTCCGGAAAGTATAGATTCTAATGAACAACAAATCGACGTATCAAACATCCAACTCCCAAGACAGGGGTAAAAAGAAGTTTACTGTTGGAAGTGGTATAGTAATTTTACTTATTACCATTTCTCCATATCTTTTTTATTTGTATGAAAGTTTCCCGGCAGATTC
>DAINOA010000076.1:0-9398 GCA_036735625.1 Planktosalinus sp.
CAATCTTAATTTGGGTGATTGTTGTCCTAAAAACGGTCAATTAAGACCCCATATTGTTTGGTTTGGTGAAGCCGTGCCCGCAATGGAGGAAGCTATTGAAATTACTCAAACCGCAGATATCGTAGTAGTGATAGGCACCTCATTACAAGTATATCCCGCCGCCGGACTCATGAATTATGCACCTTCCTCTTCGCCGGTCTTTTATATCGATCCAAAGCCAGCCAGTGTTTATGGAATGCAAAATAAAGTCGAAATCATACCTGCTACCGCAACCCTGGGAGTACCTGTTTTTATTGAAAATTTAAAAAACCTGTAAACTAGTTTTGGACATACTCACTCAAAAATTAATACACTTAAAAGCGTACCGGAAAGACCGGGAAGAGCTTGCCGGCTATGTTCTGGACCATCCTGACTATTTTAAAAATCTTTTTAATTACTGTTTTAGCATAGATGAAGACATCTCTTACAAGGCTGCTTGGATTTTGGAAATGGTCTGCATCAAAAATATAAAATTACTAGTCCCTTATTTGGACAGGTTTCTTGAAAACATTCCAAAGGTTTACAAACACCAGGCGGTGAGGCCTCTGGCAAAAATATGTGAGGAACTCACACTGTGCTATTACTCAAAAAAAGTAACGTCCTTACAATTTGTACTTTCTAAAAAACAACGGGAACAGCTCACAGAAATCTGTTTTGACTGGTTGATTACAGACCAAAAAGTGGCTGTAAAAGCCTATGCAATGCAATGCTTATTTCTTTTAGGAAAAGAATTTAAGTGGATCCATCCTGAATTAAAAATCATTCTGGACAAAGATTTTCAGCATCAGCTACCTGCATTCAGGGCAAGAGCAAGGCACATTCTTAAAAAATTGTAATTTCAATAAAGCTGAATCCTTCCTTGTTTTATAGGAATCAAATTAGGAGAAATCCTTATCTTTGCAGCTTATTTCAAAACACTATGGCAACCAACGCATTACAGGCAATTTCACCCATTGACGGAAGATACCAGTCCAAAACCCAATCCCTCATCCCGTTTTACTCAGAAGAGGCATTGATTAAATACCGGGTACTGGTGGAGATTGAATATTTTATTGCGCTTTGCGAACTTCCTTTGCCTCAATTAGAGGGTTTTAACAGCTCTCATTTTTCCGCTTTACGCGAAATGTACCAAAACTTCACAACAGCAGATGCCCAAAAAATCAAAGATATCGAGAAAGTAACCAATCACGATGTGAAAGCTGTTGAATATTTTATCAAAGAAAAATTTGATAATTTAAACCTTCAGGAGTATAAAGAATTTATCCATTTTGGATTGACCTCTCAGGATATTAATAACACGGCAATTCCTTTATCGATAAAAGAGGCGACTGAAAAAGTGTATATCCCGCTTGTTGTTGAATTAATTGCCAAACTAAATAGTCTTTCACAAGAATGGAAATCAATTCCTATGCTGGCAAAAACCCATGGTCAGCCTGCTTCCCCTACCCGATTGGGAAAAGAAATTGAAGTGTTTGTTGTGCGACTTGAAGAGCAACTTCACATTTTAAAAAACACAAAACATGCAGCAAAATTTGGTGGAGCCACCGGAAATTTCAATGCTCATTTTGTGGCATATCCCAATGTGGATTGGAAAAAATTTGGAATTTATTTTGTTGAAAACACCTTAGGATTAAATCACTCCTTTCCCACTACCCAAATTGAGCATTATGACCATCTCGCTGCTTTATTTGATGGATACAAACGCATCAATACCATCATCATAGATTTAGACCGAGATTTTTGGACTTATATCTCTATGGATTATTTCAAGCAAAAAATCAAAGCCGGCGAGGTGGGATCTTCAGCGATGCCGCACAAGGTAAACCCGATTGATTTTGAAAACTCTGAAGGAAACTTAGGCATTGCCAATGCGTTATTTGAACACCTTTCGGCAAAATTGCCCATAAGTCGTTTGCAACGTGATTTGACAGACAGCACCGTTTTAAGAAATGTGGGTGTTCCTGTGGGGCACACATTAATTGCCTTACACTCAACCTTAAAAGGCTTGAACAAACTCGTTTTAAACGAAAACAAAATCAACGAAGATCTTGAAAACAACTGGGCAGTTGTTGCAGAAGCCATACAAACCATATTAAGAAGAGAGGGTTATCCCAATCCATATGAAGCTTTGAAAGGTCTTACCCGAACAAACCGGAAAATCAATCAGCAATCCATTGCAGATTTTATAGAAACACTTCAAGTTTCAGAAGAAATAAAAAAAGAACTTTTAGCAATTAACCCAACCAATTATACCGGTATTTAATGAAACCTTTCAAACAGCTTTTTTTAGCTTTTCTTTTTCCAATAGTTGGAACTGGAGTTTTTGCTCAAACAGAAACCGATTCGATTTTAAAAGTGATTGAAAACAATGACATCAAACTTTCAGCGCTTCCTTATTACAGCTATGGTAAAGGACTGGGATTAACATCAGCCGATAGTTTGTTTCAATTCAACATAAGATTCAGGATGCAAAATAGAGCAACCGCTCATTTTACAGAAAATGAGGAAAGTGAGTTTTCAGCCCAAGTGAGGCGTTTGAGATTGCGTTTTGATGGATATGTTGGCGATCCAAAGTTTACCTATGTTATTCAACTCTCCTTTGCAGCGGGTGATGTGGGAGTAATACAAGAAGGGCAAAACATTAATGTGATTAGAGATGCGATTGTTTTTTACAGACCTAACAGAAACTGGAACATTGGTTTTGGTCAAACAAAACTTCCCGGAAACAGGCAACGAATTAATTCTTCCGGAGCGCTTCAGTTTACAGACAGAACCCTCAACAATTCCCGATTTAATATTGACAGAGATTTTGGTTTACAAGTCTATTATTTGAAAACTCATTCTGATCGCTTTGGTTATGAAATCAAAACGGCTATTTCTACCGGTGAGGGTAGAAACTGGACACAAACTTCAGATAATAATTTGGCTTATACAGCAAAACTGGAATTGCTTCCTTTTGGAGATTTCACAAGAGGAGGTTCTTATTTTGAAGGTGATTTAATGCGGGAATCCACCCCAAAACTGATGATTTCTGGAGCATATCATTTTAACCACGGTGCATTGAGAGCTCAAGGTCAATTAGGAAATGAACTTTATGAGTCGCGTGATTTGACATCTATTTTAATGGACGCCATTTTTAAATACAACGGGTGGGCTTTTCAAACCGCATATTTGCAAAGAGATACAGACAACCCCAATACCATCAATCCTGATGATGCGACCCAACAACGTTTTGTGTTAGCCGGAAGTGGTTATGACGCTCAATTGAGTTATTTATTTTTGAATAACATGGAAGTTGCAGGGAGGTATTCTTAAAGTACTCCAAAAAATCAAGTAAAAGAGATTTTTCATGAGTCAAATCAGTTTAGTTTAGGGGTAACTAAATACATTTGGGAACATGCTTTAAAAATCCAGGGAGAAGCTACTTATGAGAAGGCAAAACTTGGTTTGAATCCCACAGAAAACAATTGGTATGTTAGGTTTCAGGTAGAAATTGGCATATAATTGATTAAAAAAACTCTGATTTTCAGCACTTTTCAATAAAATATACTATATTCATAGTCATTTTAGCAAACTTATGGTATATGAAAATCAAGTTCTCTTTATTGATTTTTCTTATTTCGATTGCCCCCCTGCTTGCCCAAAATGCCCTTTTGGAAGGAAAGAAATATACTTCTACAAAAGGTGAAACCATTTACATGCCCCTTGGTAAAATATCTTTTGCAGATCGTGTGGTTGAGTTTATACAGGGAAACCCAAAAGCAGTTATAGAATTTACAAACCCTGAAGAAGCTCTGGGAGAACCCAATTATGTGCATTATAAAGTGCCTCGTTATGTGTCTTTAGGTTGTGGCGGTCAACTCATATTAGAATTTACAGACAATGGTTTTATTGATATGGAGGGACCCGATTTGTATGTATGGGAAGTGGGCCCCTCTGAAGAATCTTTTCAATTTGAAATTTCCAAAGACGGAAAAAACTGGCTCAATTTGGGGATTATTGAGGGTGGTAAATCATATATCGATATTGCTGATGTTGTTACAGATAATAGGGATATATTCTATTTTGTAAGAATCACAGATCAAAAAGAAATTTGCACAGGAAATACACCGGGAGCGGACATTGACGCTGTAGGAACAATAAGCGGCGTATTGAAAATTAATATGAGTGCAGATGTCCTTTTTGATACTGCCAAACACAATCTTAAACCCATTGCAAATGCAGCAATTGACAGTCTGGCAAAACAAATAAAACAAGTGGGGATGGCAAAAATCATCGTTGAAGGCCACACAGACAGCGACGGAAACGATTTACTTAACTTCAGACTTTCTGAACGAAGGGCTAAAAGTGTCATTAAGAAACTGCAATCATTATTGGATAATAATGGAATTTATGAGTTTGAAAGTGTGGCTCACGGACTCACAAAACCCCGGGCAAGCAATGAAACAGATGAAGGCAAACAGCTTAACCGAAGAGTAGAAGTTATTGTCAAGCCCCACAGCAACTTCTACACAAAAAAGGATTAATGTGTTATTGTGGCTTTAATCATTCTGTTTTTGCCAAATAAATCCTTTTTTAATACCACATTTTCAAATCTCATTTCTTGAAGCAATTCAACAACCTCATTTCCAAATGCTTCGTTAATTTCAAAATACAGATTTCCCTTTCGCTTCAAGCTTTTCCGGGCAATAACAGCAATTGATTTATAAAACAAAAGTGGATTGGCATCAGAAACAAAAAGCGCCTTGTGGGGTTCATAAAACAATACATTGGATTGCATTGTTTGCTTTTCAGAGTCTGTAACATAGGGTGGGTTTGAAACGATGACATCAAAAGAGGTGTCGAGTTTTTTTACAGCCAGAATATCTTGCTCTAAAAATGAGATTGAAACTTGATTTAAGCTTGCATTATCCTCGGCAATTTTTAAGGCTTTCGCCGAAATATCCATCGCAGTCACTTTGGCTTTTGGTAAATTTTTTGCAAGCGAAATGGCAATACAACCACTTCCCGTCCCAATATCAAGTAATGAGATGGGTTGATTGATTTTAGAATAATCCATATTTACCCAGTCAACAAGTTCTTCAGTCTCCGGTCTGGGAATCAGTACAGAAGGGTTCACTTTAAATGGTAGTCCATAAAATTCTGTTTCCCCTAAAATATACTGTATGGGAACTTCCTTTTCAAGTTGGTGCAATGCAGCATCAAAAATGTTACGCTCTTTTTCAGTTAAATTTCGATGCAAATCAAGCGCGACTTCAACCCTTTTTAAATTTAAAAATTTTTCTGTGAGCAGGTAAAAAAAGGAACCTATTTCCTCTTCCGGGTAGGTGGCTTCAAGTTTAGATTTAAAGTGGCTTCTGTATTCTTTTAAAGTCATAATTCTTTTATCATCCACACATTACAAGAATAATGGCCGGTATCGCCCAAGGGCTTTTCTAGCGAGGCAAATCCTGTTTTAAAATATAATTTTCGGGCAGCATCCATATAAGGCATCGTCTCTAGATAGCAGTCTTCAAAACCAAAATCTTTTGCTTTCTTCAGGCAGATATCCATCATTTTTGAACCTATGCCCCTGCCCCTTGCCTGAGGCGCGAAATACATTTTTTGCAATTCACACACGTTCCCTTCATAATTGTTTAATTGACTTATTCCCGCACCGCCTATAATCTCGTCCTTCTCCTCAACAACAAAATAGATTTTTTTATCATTCTGGTAGGTTTCAAACATAAAATCAAGACTTGTATCAGCATAAGCGGTGCCAATTTTAGGAACTCCAAATTCAAGCAAAACACTTCTGATGACTCTTGCAATATGTGGGTTGTCTTTTTCCTGGATAGTGCGAATAATGTAGTCGTTCATTCAGTTTAAATATGCTATTTTTGTGTGGTAAAGGTAATGTTAATTTTCTTGTCTAAACATCAAAAATACATCCAACGTTGCATCGATTTAGCTCAAAATGGGCTGGGAAAAACCTACCCAAACCCAATGGTGGGCTGTGTGGTTGTTTACAATGACAAAATAATTGGCGAAGGTTGGCATCAAAAAGCCGGCGATGCTCACGCAGAAGTCAATGCCATAGCCAATGTAAAAGATAAATCTCTTTTAAAAAAAGCGACTATTTATGTTAGTTTAGAGCCTTGTTCTCATTTTGGAAAAACACCCCCTTGTGCCGATTTGATTATTGCTTACAAAATTCCAAAAGTTGTAATTGGTTGTTTGGACCCCAATCCAAAAGTAGCCGGTCGGGGAGTTAAAAAATTATTGGAATCAGGTTGTAAAGTTGCAGTGGGAATTTTAGAACCGGAATGTAAAAACTTAAACAAACGTTTCTTTACATTTCACCAAAAAAAGCGACCTTACATCATATTAAAATGGGCACAAACAAATGATGGTTATATCGCCCCTAAAGAACAAGAAACCGGAAAACCTTTTTGGATTACTTCAAAAGCGTCAAAACAATTGGTGCACAAATGGCGAAGTGAAGAGCAAGCAATTCTAGTGGGAACGACTACGGTTTTAAAAGACAATCCGCAATTGACAAACCGGCTTTGGGAGGGAAATAACCCGGTGAGGGTCATTCTCGATCAACACCTTAAAATCAATAAAGAAGCTGCCGTTCTTGACGAAACTATGAAAACCATCGTTATTACATCAAAAAATAAAATAGCTTTTCCGGTAAACAAAAATGTGCATTTTGAAATTGTCGATTTTGACAACAACCTTCCCCAAAACATCTGTGAGGTACTTTACAACCATCAAATACAATCTGTAATCATTGAAGGAGGCACTCAAACATTGAAGACCTTTATTGAATCAAATCTCTGGGATGAAGCACGAGTATTTACAGGCAATAAATCATTAAATGAGGGAATTAAAGCACCGGTTTTAAATAAAAAAATTAATCAAATTGTTCAAATAGCTGAAGACCATTTAAGCCTTTATTACAATGATTAAAACACTGTTGTTTGACTTTGGGGATGTGTTTTTAAACCTCGATAAGGAAGCCACCACACGTGAGCTCAAAAAGCTTGGCGCAATCCAATTTACTAAGGAAATGCAACTGGTAAACAATGAATATGAAAAAGGAGAAATTACTTCAAATGCTTTTCTAAAGAGGTATAAAAAATGGTTTCCAAATGTTTCAAAGCAACAACTCATCGATGCCTGGAATGCCATTTTACTTGATTTTCCCGAACACCGCATCCAATTCATTGAACAACTTGCAGCTTCTAAAAAACACCAACTGCTTTTGTTAAGTAATACAAATGAGATTCACATTAACTGGGTAAAAGAGAATATACAATACTTTGAGCGTTTTAAAAAATGTTTTGAAAAATTTTATCTCTCCCATGAAATAAACATCAGAAAACCCGATACAGCTATTTACAAGTTTGTTCTTAAAAACAATCAAATAAAACCAGAAAATATATTGTTTATTGATGACACCAAAGCCAATACTGATGCCGCTAAAGCCTTGGGTATTCACGTTTGGAACATCAACCCCAAAGAAGAAAACATCGCTGATTTATTCATTAAACACAACCATTTATTTTGATTTACTTACTCTTAAGCATACTGGTGTCCAGTTTTCTGTATGTAATTTTCAAATTATTTGCAGTCTTTAAAGTAAATACCCTTCAAGCTATTGTTGTTAATTACTTTGTGGCCTTTGCATTTGGTTTTCTGATGTCTGAATCAAAATTGACGTTTCCGCAAGTAACTTCGAGTCCCTGGTTTATTGGTACTGTTTTTCTAGGAATACTTTTCATTGTCATTTTTAACATTATGGCCATTACAGCACAACGCAGTGGTGTGGCAGTCGCTTCTGTGGCAACAAAAATGTCTGTTGTCATACCTGTGATTTTTGGAATTTTGGTCTATAATGAAAGTGCCGGTTTATTGAAAATTACAGGAATCATTTTGGCTTTAGTAGCTGTTTATCTTGCATCAGTAAAGAGTAAGGAAGGGTTTAAGTGGCGAAATCTTATTTTTCCTTTTCTACTATTTATAGGCTCCGGGACCATTGATACTGCTTTAAAGTTTTTAGAGACCAATTATGTTTCTGCTTCACAAATAGCTATATTTTCGACAACCATTTTTGGCTTTGCGGGGATGTTTGGAACACTTTTTATCTTAATCAAAAGAGATTTTACTATCCATTTTAAAAGTCTTCTTGGCGGAATTGCCCTGGGCATCCCCAATTATTTTTCAATTACCTTTTTACTTCAGGCACTTGCAACTGAAGGGCTCGAAAGCTCAATGGTCTTTACGGTTAACAATGTAAGCATTGTGATGCTATCTACCATGGTGGGACTTATTGCCTTTAAAGAGAAACTATTACCCAAAAACTGGATTGGAATTGTGCTTGCCATCATCAGTATAATTTTGGTAATTTATACGTGATATGGAAGAAAAAGACACTTATAGAACAATTTCAAAACCTTCAGTGGAAACGCTTTTTAAAGAAAAAGGAAGTAAATTTTTTGGGTATGCTTTTCCGGTAAAAAACGAAGATGATGTCGCACGCTGTCTGGAAATCGTTAAAGAAAAGCATAAAGGCGCCCGTCATTTTTGTTATGGATATCAACTGGGTACAAATGAGATATATTTTCGTGTAAACGATGATGGAGAACCCTCAAACAGTGCCGGTATGCCCATCTATGGACAAATTCAATCTTTTGATCTCACAGATGTGCTTGTGGTGGTCGTTCGCTATTTTGGGGGGTCAAAACTAGGTGTTGGCGGCTTGATAAGCGCTTATAAAACTAGTGCAAAAATGACCTTAGAGGTGTCTAGAATTATAGAAAAAACCATCGATATCATTTTTGAAATTGTGTTTGATTACAAGAACATGAACAAGGTGATGCGGGTCATTAAAGAAAGAAATCTGACTATTCTTGAACAAAAACTGGAATTGGATTGTAAGATTTTAATTTCAGTGAGAAAATCTAAAGCAATTGAAATTAAAGAAACTTTCGATTTGATATTTGAGGTTTCTGTGAAAAAAATTGATTAATACTCAAAATCAATTTTTCGTAATTTTTCCAACAAATATTCTGGTGCCATCATGGGTTTTTTTGTCTCTTTATCAACAAAAACCAAGGTTGTGGAACCTGTGGTTAAAAGCACCTTTTTTTCATTATAAATTTCATAATCAAAGGCAATTCGAATTGTAGGAATTTTCTGAAGGGTTGTAGCCACTGTTAAAACATCATCATAATGAGCAGATTGTTTAAACTTTACATTCAAATCTATGACGGGAAGAAGAATGCCATTGTCCTCCATCCATTTGTATGATAGCCCGAATTTCCTAAGCCATTCTGTGCGACCCATTTCAAAATACTGAGCATAATTTCCAT
>DAINOA010000077.1:0-9365 GCA_036735625.1 Planktosalinus sp.
TAAAAAATGCCGTAATCTATGGATTGTCCATTATTGTTATTTACGTTATTTTAGGCTTGTTGATTACCGGTTTATTTGGTGCAGATGCATTGAATTTACTCTCTACAAATGCCTGGTTTAATATAGGTTTTGCTGTATTGTTTATTGTGTTTGCCATTTCCTTCTTTGGCTATTTTGAAATCACGCTTCCCAGTAAATGGATCAGCCAAACAGACAAAGCATCAGATCAGGGCGGTCTAGCCGGTATTTTCTTTATGGCATTTACGCTTTCTTTGGTTTCATTTTCGTGTACAGGTCCCATCATTGGAACTCTCTTAGTTGAAACTGCTGTGGGTGGAGGCCCTACGATTTTAGGAAGAATTCCTGTGGGTCCACTAGTCGGGATGTTTGGATTCTCATTAGCATTGGCACTTCCTTTTGCACTTTTTGCTGCTTTCCCTGGTTGGTTGAATTCCATGCCAAAATCAGGTGGCTGGATGAACAGTGTAAAAGTTACCTTAGGTTTTGTTGAAATTGCGCTTGCATTAAAATTTTTGTCCATCGCAGATATGACTATGGGATGGAAAATACTACCCTACGAGTTATTCCTTGCATTATGGATACTTTGTGCATTAGGAATGCTACTCTATTTTATGGGTTATTTAAAGTTTCCACACGATTCACCCGTAAAAAAGATTACCCCTACACGATGGGTCCTTTCTTTAAGTATGCTTGCTTTGATAATTTATTTTTCAATGGGCTTTAAAGTAAGCGAACAGTCAAAAGGATTTGTAACTCCCAATCTATTAAGTGGATTGGCACCACCGGCAGGACACAGTTTTATTTTTCCCGGTAAATGTCCATTAAATCTCGATTGTTATAAAGATTTTGAAGAAGGAATGGCCTTTGCAAAAAGTTCTAATAAGCCGGTATTAATTGATTTCACAGGACACGGTTGCGTGAACTGCCGACGAATGGAAGACCAGGTGTGGAGCGACCCAGAAATCTATAACTTGATTAATAACGAGTATGTTTTAATATCCCTTTATGTGGATGAAAGAGCACCGCTGGATAAACCCTATACTTCTGCTTTAAGCGGAAGACAAATGCGTAACGTGGGCAACAAATGGGCCGATTTTCAAGCCATTCATTTCAATCGCAATTCGCAGCCCTATTATGTCCTGGCTTCCCCTGATGGAAAAATACTCAACAGACCGGTTGCTTATATGCCGGACAAAGTTGGGTACAAAGGATTTTTAAATTGTGGATTGGAACGATGGTCTGAAATTAAAAAAGCGCAATAGAATAAATCTATTACGCTTTGTCTAAGCTTAGTAAAAAATCTTAATTTTATGGCTAAACCTTAGATTAAATTATCATCCCCACAATAATTTAATTTCAAATAACTTAACCTTTTTACTAAATAACAGAGCCAAATATACTTCAATTTAGAAGTCATTTCAATAAGTAGATACACGTAATTTTAAATAGAAATACATTAAAGAAATCATTTTTTTTTGGGGGTTACAATTTTAATAATTAATAAAGCCTAAGAAATTACTAAAACCTAAGATTATAATTAATTTAAATTTATTAAATTAGCAAAAAAAAAAATTGTTATTCACTTAATTTTTAAACTATGAAATTTTTTACGAAAAGCATTTTATGCCTTCTTGCAGTTGTATTTTCGCTAAATACATTTGCTCAAACGCCCCAAGAGCGTGAACAAATCAAATCAAACTATGATTTGAACTATTTGAACCAACTACGTGTTCAAATCGAGTCTGATTATGAAAATCAAAGACAAAGAGCACTGGAGCAAGCAACCCTCAATGGATGGCTTGAAACCTATGAATTTGAAGAAGCCGGTGTTGGATTTCTCATTGATGTCGTTGACGGTCAACCTATCTACTATGAGACAATGAATAGAGGAGCTGGGATTACTGCAAGAGCAGACAGAGTTTACACTGGCGGAAGTGCTGGATTAGACTTAAATGGTGAAAATATGCTTGTTGGTGTATGGGATGGTGGATTGGTAAGAGAAGGGCATCAACTCCTTGAGGGAAGAGCTGTTCATATTGATAGTGAAACTCAACTAAGTTCACACGCTACTCACGTCACAGGAACCGTAATTGGCTCTGAAGCGTTTCAATCTGGTAATGCAAAGGGAATGGCTCCTTTGGCTGAGTCCTTGAATTATTCCTTTAGAGTTGGTAGTGATGCTGCAGAAGTTCTTGCAGCAATTAGTGATCATGGTTTACTAGTATCAAATCACTCATATGGTGTTCCCCCAGACGGTGGAAGTGGACCTGCACTACCTGTTTATCTTTTAGGAAAATATACCGGTTCATCAAGACTTTGGGATCAAATACAATTTGGTGCCCCATATTATCTTCCCGTATGGGCAGCTGGAAATGCAAGAAATACCGCTCATAATAATCAGGCAGATGGTGGATATGATATTTTGACTAACCAAACGGTTTCAAAAAATAGTCTTGCGGTTGCTGCAACTTTTCAAGTTCTAAATTATGTAAATGCAAGTAGTGTAAATATGTCTTCTTTTAGTAGTTGGGGACCCTCAGATGATGGTAGAATTAAACCAGATATTTCTGCAAAAGGAGTTAATACATTTTCTTCTACCGCTACAAACAATGCAAGTTATTCAAATTTTTCTGGTACTTCTATGGCAGCACCCAGTGTGGCCGGAGCACTTCTTTTACTTCAACAGCATTATAATAATTTGAATGCTGAATTCATGAGATCATCAACTTTGAGAGGTTTAGTAATTCATACTGCAGATGAAGCAGGAACAGCACCAGGTCCTGATTTTCGTTTTGGTTGGGGTTTAATCAATACTGAAAGAGCAGCAGAAATTATAACCAATGACGGTACAACATCTCATATATTGGAGCTTGTTATGTTAGATGGTCAAAGTATAGAAATTACAGGGAATGCTGTTCCCGGTGAGCGATTGGTCGCCTCAATTACTTGGTTGGATAAACAAGGTACAATAACAGCAGGACAAACGATAGATGATCCAACCCCGATGCTTGTCAATGATTTAGATTTAAGAGTTATTGATGGAAATGATGAAGTGACTTTACCATGGGTTATAGATTTTGATCATTCAACACCTTCAACATATTCAAATGCTGCAACAAGAGGTGATAATGTTGTTGACAATGTTGAAAAAGTTGAAATTGACAATCCAGATGGAGAGTATTTAATTAGAGTTTCACACAAAGGAATTTTAGATGAAGGTGAACAAGCCGTATCTGTAATACTCTCAGGATTTGAAGTAACAGACGTAACACTTGGCACTCCATCAAATGCACTTGTACAAGCATCAATATTTCCAAACCCTGCAAATAACGAGCTCAATGTTCAGGCACTAACTCAAATTTCCGAACTTGAAATTATTAATTTGTTAGGACAGTCAATGGGAACTTATGTAGTAAATGCAAATTCAACCAAACTTGACATCAGTAACTTGAAAGCAGGTACTTACTTTTTAAGAATTACTATAGACAACGCTTCAAAAGTTTACAAGTTTATAAAAAGATAAAACCAACTTTTTTTATTAAATTTAAACCTCCCCATTCATTTGAGGAGGTTTTTTTATGGAGACCTCTTTAATAATTTATCTTAATCATTAAAATTATTTTTATGCTTGCAAAAGTTTATGGGAGTGCTTTTTTTGGAGTTGAGGCAACAACAATCACTATAGAAGTTAATGTTGCAGGGAAAGGAGTAGGTTACCACCTTGTAGGTCTTCCTGATAACGCTGTACGTGAAAGCAATCACAGAATAGCCGCCGCCCTTCAGAATAATGGATATAAAATCCCCGGAAAAAAAATCACCTTGAATATGGCTCCGGCCGATTTAAGAAAAGAAGGGTCTGCTTATGATTTACCTCTCGCCATTGGAATTTTAGCCGCGACAGAACAGATTCAATTAAAAAATAATCCTGAAGAGTATATCATTATGGGTGAACTTTCACTCGACGGGAATTTACAGTCCATAAGAGGCGCTTTACCTATTGCATTTAAAGCCAGGGAAGAAGGCTTTAAAGGGTTTATTCTTCCAAAAATAAATGCTAAGGAAGCTGCAATTGTTGAGGGCTTGGAAGTCTATGGAGTGGATTCCATTTCTGAAGTCATCGATTTTTTTGATAAAGACAGCCCTCTTGAACAAACCATTGTCGATATCAAAGCTGAGTTTTATGAACATCTGAACCATCCCGAATTTGACTTTTCAGATGTTAAAGGGCAAGAATCCATAAAACGATGCATGGAAATTGCAGCTGCAGGCGGACATAACATTATTCTTATTGGTCCCCCGGGCTCCGGTAAAACGATGCTTGCAAAGCGATTGCCTTCTATATTGCCACCCATGACGCTTAATGAAGCGCTTGAAACCACTAAAATTCATAGTGTTGCAGGACGCACTAAAGAACAATCGGGAATTATGACACAACGACCTTTTAGAAGCCCACACCATACCATTAGTGATGTAGCACTTGTTGGCGGTGGTGCCTATCCGCAACCCGGGGAAATATCGCTTTCACATAACGGCGTTCTTTTTCTCGATGAACTTCCTGAGTTTAAGAGAGGCGTTCTTGAAGTCATGCGGCAGCCGTTAGAGGACAGAGAAGTGACCATTTCAAGGGCAAAATTTACAGTCACTTATCCAAGCAGTTTTATGCTGGTTGCAAGTATGAACCCCAGCCCCGGAGGATATTTTAATGACCCAGACGCCCCTGTGACTTCCTCACCGGCAGAAATGCAGCGCTATCTCAGTAAAATCTCAGGTCCATTACTTGACCGTATAGACATACATATTGAAGTTAATCCTGTTCCTTTTGAGAAACTTAGTGAAGAGCGTAAAGGAGAAAGCAGTGTTGTGATAAGAGAGCGGGTTGCTGCAGCAAGAGATTTACAAACGAAACGATTTCAGGACTTTGAAAATATTCATTACAATGCGCAAATGGGCGTCAAGCAAATCAGGGAGTTTTGTAAACTGGATGAGGCTTCATTATCACAATT
Source organism: Planktosalinus sp. (assembly GCA_036735625.1). GTDB lineage: Bacteria > Bacteroidota > Bacteroidia > Flavobacteriales > Flavobacteriaceae > Planktosalinus. The sequence continues at coordinate 5,025 of DAINOA010000077.1, forward strand.
AAAAGTAGCGATGGAACGATTAAATCTTTCGGCGAGAGCATATGATAGAATTTTAAAAGTTGCTCGAACCATTGCAGACCTTGAAGGTAGTGAATCTATTGTGGGGAATCATATTTCAGAAGCCATTCAATACCGCAGCCTCGATCGTGACGGGTGGTTTGGATAAGTGTTAAATTGCTAATATAAAATTTCATTTTTCACTTTTAGGTTTATATTTAGTATTCATTTTAATCATATTTATGGAAATTTTAGACCAGTCACCAAAAATTGAACTCAGAAACCTTTTAGTTTCAGACTATATCGAATTGAAAAAATCGATGATTGAGTCATACAATGGTATGCCCGAGGATTACTGGACAGAAAAGGAAATTAAAACCATACTTAATAAATTTCCGCAAGGACAACTCTGTATTCAAATTGATGACCGCATTGTGGGCTGTGCTTTGAGTATTATTGTTGAATCTTCAAAATATGATGACGACCACTCATATTCAGAAATAACCGGAAACTTTACGTTCAACACCCATACTGAAAACGGCGATGTTTTATATGGTATTGATGTTTTCATACATCCAGAGTACAGAGGTTTACGCCTTGGTAGAAGGCTCTATGAAGCCAGAAAGGAACTTTGTGAGCAACTCAATTTGCGCTCCATTGTTTTTGGTGGAAGAATTCCTAACTACAGCAAATATGCTAAAGAGCTTACGCCAAAACAATACATAGACAAAGTGAAACGAAAAGAAATTGATGACCCTGTGTTGCTTTTTCAATTGGCTAATGATTTTCACGTCAGGAAAGTATTAAAAGGCTACCTCGATGGCGACAAAGAATCTCTCGATTATGCCGTCTTGATGGAATGGAATAATATCTATTATGCAAAATCTGATAAGATTTTAGATTCTGAAAAGAAAGTTGTGAGACTAGGGCTTGTACAATGGCAAATGCGCTTGTTCAGAGATTTTGATGCTGTTGTAAACCAAATTGAATTTTTTGTAGATGCTATTTCTGATTATCAAAGTGATTTTGTACTGTTTCCAGAGTTTTTCAATGCCCCGTTAATGGCAGACTTTAATAACCTTAAAGAATCTGAAGCCATTAGAAAATTATCAGAATATACAGAGCCTTTACTCGAAAAATTCAGGGAAATGGCAATCTCATACAACATTAACATCATCACAGGAAGTATGCCTTTAAAGAAAGAGGGTCATCTTTACAACGTGGGCTATGTATGCCGAAGGGATGGAAGCTATGAACGCTATGAAAAGCTTCATATCACCCCCGCAGAGGAATCTGCGTGGGGAATCAAAGGCGGAAACAAAATTAAAGCTATTGAGACAGATTGCGGAAAAATAGGTGTACTTATTTGTTATGATGTAGAATTTCCTGAAATTTCAAGATTACTAGCAGATGAAGGGATGAATATTTTATTTGTACCCTTTATGACAGATACCCAAAATGGATATGAGCGGGTGCGTAATTGCGCCAAAGCTCGGGCCATTGAAAATGAGTGTTATGTCGCCATTGCCGGCAATGTGGGTAATTTACCCAAGGTTAATAATATGGATATTCAGTATGCACAGAGTGCAGTATTTACGCCATCAGACTTTGCATTTCCGGTAAACGGAATCAAAGCAGAAGCCACTCCAAATACTGAAAGCACCCTCATTGCAGATGTCGATATGGACCTTCTAAAAGAACTACATAACTTTGGAAGTGTGAGAAACCTTAAAGACAGGAGAAAAGACTTGTACTCACTCATTAAAAGAAAAGCTGCTAAATAAACCTTTTAAGCCATTTAATTTTATTTTTATAAGGCGCATAACGCAATGGAATGTCCAGCCAGTTGGCTCGTTTTGTTATCGATTTTTTATGTGAAAAGGTGTCAAAAGAATGTTTGCCATGATAAGCCCCTAAACCACTGTTGCCAACCCCTCCAAAAGGAAGGTTGTCATTTATAAAATGCACTAAAGTATCATTAATCGTTCCGCCGCCAAATGAATATTTTTGAATCAATTTTTCAGCAAATTTTTTACGAGTACTAAAAATATAAACCGACAAAGGATTGGGAAACTTTTTCAAAATCAAATCGATGTCCTTTTCAGATTGATACTCCAAAACGGGTAAAAGCGGGCCAAAAATTTCATCCTGCATAATTTTACTGTTCAGAGAAGGATTGAGAATCACTGTGGGTGAAATATAGTTCTCCTCAGGATCCATCTCACCTCCAAAAACAACTTTTTCCTGCTCAATTAATGAAAGCAATCGATTGTATTGCTTTTGGTTAATAATGCGTGCAAAGTCTTTTGAGGAATTTGGGTTACTACCATAAAAGTGTCTAATTTCAGCTTTTAAAGCGGTAATAAAAGTGTTTTTAATTTTTTCGTGCACTAATACATAATCCGGTGCTATACAAGTTTGTCCTGCATTTATAAATTTACCAAAAGCAATGCGCTTTGCAGCGAGTTTCACTTTTGCAGTTTCATCCACAATGGTAGGATTTTTGCCTCCCAACTCCAGCGTAGAGGGCGTTAGGTGTTCTGCAATTGCTCTCGCAACAATACGGCCCACGGGGACACTTCCAGTAAAAAACACATAATCCCATTTGTGATAAAGCAATTCCTGAGAAACCTCCACTCCTCCTTGAACGATTGCCACATGATTTTTTTGAAAAACACTGTTTATTATTTCTTCAAGAATCTGTGCAGTATGAGGCGCGTGCTCACTAGGCTTGAGAATAGCCGTATTTCCGGCTGCAACAGCGCCTATCAAAGGTGAAATCACCAATTGAAAAGGATAATTCCAAGGACCAATGATTAAAGCGGTACCATAAGGTTGTGAGTAAATATAATCCCTGGAAGGAAAATTTAAAAGGGAAGCCGGCACCCTTTTGGGTTTTGACCATTGTGTGATATTTTTAATTGCCAGTTTAAGTTCTTTGATAACGATTGCCGTCTCTGTCGCAACACTTTCAAATTTTGGCTTTTTGAAATCATTAAAAAGAGCCTCACAAATAAAATTCTCTTTCCTTTGAATTGTTTGCAGCAACTTTTTTAACTGCTGTTTTCTAAAATCAACATCTTTTGTTTTTCCGGTATGGAAAAAGTCGTGTTGGCTTTTTAGAAGTTCAGGAATTTGATACACTTTTTCTGTTTTTAGATTCGCATTCTTTTGCTTAGCTTTAGCTAAAATAAGAAATATAAAAATTGAAATCGATGTTAAAAAAACAAATGCTTCTTTTTCTTATCATAAGCTTATTGGCTTGTGCCGAAAAAAAACAAAAATCGAAAGTAACAACTACTCAAGTTTCCTCAGAAATAAAGGCAAGCACAGCTCCCAAATTTAATATAGAGGAAGCTTCAAATCTTCTAAAACTCCCTTTAAAATGTTTTGATCAGGAATATCCTTACAAACCCGGAATAGTTTTAGAAACTGTAAAAGATGTGATACCTCCTAAGGAAAATTTTCCTGTGTTTTATGGATGTTTTGATTGGCATAGTGCAGTACACGGCTACTGGTCAATGATAACCCTAGTCAAAAATTTTCCAGAACTGGAAGAAGCTGATAGCGTTAGAGATATTCTAAAAAACACACTCACTAAAGAGAATATCGATGTTGAAACCGCTTTTTTCAGTCGCAACATCAATGCTTCTTTTGAACGCACTTATGGCTGGAACTGGTTTTTAAAACTCACTGAAGAACTGTATACATGGGATGACCCTCTTGGACAAGAACTCTATCAAAACGTTAAACCCCTGGCCGATTTGTTTGTGAAGCGCTACAAAGAGTTTTTGCCTAAATTGGTGTATCCCATTAGGGTGGGTGAGCATACAAACACGGCTTTTGGACTCACCTTTGCTTATGATTATGCAGTCACTACCGGTGAAAATGAATTGCAGGATTTGATAAAATCACGAGCAAAAGAATTCTACTTCGATGATGAAAATTGCCCTATCAACTGGGAACCCAGCGGATTTGATTTTCTTTCGCCCTGCTTTGAAGAAATCAATATCATGCGTCGTGTTTTAGACAATGATGAATTTTCACCTTGGCTGGAGATTTTCATGCCTCAGCTAAAGAATATAAACTACACACTTGAAGTTGGCAAAGTGAGTGATCGCGAGGATGGCAAACTTGTGCACCTGGACGGTTTAAACTTCAGCCGAGCTTGGAGTTTGTATGCTTTAGCCAATGAATATGAAGACTATAAACACTTAAAATATGTGGCTCACGAGCATATGAACTTCTCGTTGCCAAATCTGGTTGATGATAGCTATGAGGGCGGACACTGGCTGGGAAGTTTTGCTATTTATGCACTTTTACAAATCAATGATGAAGTTTCTC
>DAINOA010000078.1:0-9320 GCA_036735625.1 Planktosalinus sp.
CAACAAAAATAACATTGAGGCTTTTTCACTCAATCAATAAATTGTAAAACTATAAATGCCTAAAATTGTGGGGATAATTTTAGGAATAAAAAACCCCGGAAATTTTTTCCGGGGTTTTGTTATTTTTTTCAAGACTAGACTTAGTTAATATGCTTGCTCGTGATAATTTTTAAATCTAAAATATCACCTTTACTAAAAGCAGCTATCATTTTTTTTGCGTGATCCTCAGAAGTTGACATTCCTTTTGCTTTTCCGTTTTGAGTGGTAATTTCCCAAGTGTAGATACGCGTTTGCTTTTTATCTGCAATTAATTTATTTGTTTCTTGACCATTTACCTTAGGTTGATTGTTTTCGGCTTTTAAGCCTAAAGTAAACATTAATAAAAGTGTTGATGTTACTAAGATTGTTTTCATGATTTGTTTTTTAAAATTTTATTGGACAAACCTACAGCACTTTTATTTTTTTTAGATTGGTGAATATGCCGTTGGTGAATTTGGATTGACAAATGGTTTCTTTTGGCTTATACGTCAATTGCCTTATATAACTTGATATTGTAAAAGATTAATTTTGAGATTACTTTAAACTAGATTCAATATTTGTATTTATGTGGGTTTCAATATGCCTTTTCTTAATCTCTTTTAATCAAAAATTCATAAATGAGACAGAGCAACTCATTTTTGTATTTGTTATTTTTTTTATATCTCTCACTTTTTCTTTAATAATCAAAGTGTATTTAACGATTCAAAATGAAGAAATCATCCATCAAATTGTGATAGATAGATACCATAAAATGCTCAATAGTTCAAAAGAGAAATTAAAAAATGAAAGTTTAAATGAAATTAGTTTTAACCTGAAACAGAAGGTTTTTATAAATGACATTTTTGAAGTTAAAAATCAATGTTTATCTTTAAAATTAATTATGAACTCTTTGAAAAACTAATGAGGTTTGTAATAAGATTTAATTAAAAAAATGAGAATTTTTAAAAAGAAAAACGTGTCTATTACTTTTTTACTAAATTTATAGCAAACTAAATCATAGCCAGTCATTTTATCAAATGTCAAAAGCAATATTCATTTTAAAGATTCTATTGCTTTGTGCATTTTTTGCACAAGCACAATCTCCCAAAACCATTGATAGTCTGATTACTGTCATTGAAACTACTAAAAATGACTCCATAAAATTAAGATTAACAAACCAGGTTTCCTTTTATTACATTTTTAATGATATACAGAAAGCCATTGAGATGATTAATTCGGGGCTGGATGAAGCTTTTGAGAAAGAGATGTGGTTCAGCTACAACGAATTAACCAATACAAAAGGAAACTATTACAATGTTAAAGGAGTTAAGGATTCTGCAAAAATCTATTATCAAAAATCACTCACTTTAAGCAGGGAACATAATTTTGTGAACATCGAGCAAATGGTGCTCAATAATCTGGGGCTCTATTATTGGAGCAGTGGTGCTTTCGAAATGGCATTAGAACACTTTTACAAAGCCCTTGATTTAAACACACGCCATACCCCGGAAATTGAAGAAAACCAAGCCAATTACTTAAGTAATATTGGCCTTATATATCAGGAATTGAGGCAATATGAAAAGGCCATTGACAATCATAATCAAGCTTTGGCAATTAGAGAAAAGCTCAATCTTGAGACTGCGCTGGCCATCTCAAACGCCAATCTGGGCGTGTGCTATAAAAACCTGAATGATTATGAAACATCTATTTTTCATTATAATCGCGGAATAGATTATGCAAAAAAGGCAAACAATCTAAGGCTCTATCATGCTTTTCATGACAACCTGGCCAATGTGTACCTTGAACTTGAGGACTATCCAAAAGCCATTGAATTGTTAAAAAAATCTTTAGATAGGCCCGAAACAATTGGTGCAATGCCAAAATCAGATTTAAGTGCATATAGCAATCTTGTTGCGGCTTACAAAACTATCAATCAGCCACGCGAGGCATTAAATTATGCTCAAAAAGGATTTGACATCCTTGAAAAAGACCCTTCACTTAAAAATTTTGCTGTCACTCTTTATAAAAACGCCTCAGAGAGTCATTACATGCTTGGGGAAATCAATAAGGGTAGTGAGCTATTAGCCGGTTACATCGCCATCAACGACAGTATTTTTACAAAAAGCAATGCAGAAGCCCTTGCCAATTTTGAAGTCCAATTTCAAACCCAGGAAAAGGAAACTCAACTTGCCCAATCCCGTGCAGAACTAGCTGAAAATGAACTGAAAATTGGAAGAAAAAATTTACTTATCTATGGGACTTCGACACTGGCACTTTTACTGGCAATTTTAGGCTATTTGGTTTACAAACAACAAAAACTCAAAAACAGACAATTGCAAAAAGAAAGTGAACTCAAGGAAGCCCTCAATCAAATCGCAACCCAAAACAAACTGCAGGAACAACGTCTCAGAATCTCGCGTGATCTTCACGACAATATAGGTGCTCAACTCACTTTCATTATTTCATCTATTGAAAATTTAAAATATGGTTTAAAAATTAAAAATGAGAATATGAGCCAGAAGCTCAATACAATATCTTCATTTACAACAAATACCATTTATGAATTACGGGACACCATTTGGGCGATGAATAAACCTGAAATCACTATCGAAGATTTAAAATCAAGAATCATCAACTACATTGATAAAGCCAGAGAAATGGCTACCAACATTAACTTTGAGTTTAAGGCAGATAATCAAATCTCAGACGAGCAAGCCTTTTCGTCTATTCAAGGAATGAATATGTATCGCATTATTCAGGAAGCGGTTCATAATGCTTTAAAATATGCTGAAGCAAAAAATATTGAAGTACACATTAGCCTTAAAGATGAAGACTTAATGCTTTCAATATCAGACGATGGTAAAGGGTTTAACCAAAGTGAAATTCCACTTGGAAACGGAATTAACAATATGAAAAAAAGAGCCGGAGACCTGGGAGGCACATTTACCATAAATACAGATTTAAAAAAGGGAACAAAAATTCAAATTTTTGTTCCGCTTCATCAAAAATTTCAAACTAAAGAAGCTTCCTAAGATGAAAAAAGTGATATTTTCTATACTTACAGTATTTTTTTCCTTCGCAAATCTTTCCTCTCAGGAACAATCTAAAAATATTGACAGCCTACTTTTAGAATTAAAAAATTCTAAAGATGATACCGTCAAAGTAAACATCTATCACGATGTGTCAAAACATTTTATTTTGAACAATATAGACACGGTACCTCACTTTACACAACAAGGAATTACTCTGGCACAAAAACTGAGTTTCAAAAAAGGCGAAATGATGAATCTCAACGTCTTGGGAAACTATTATGAAAACAAAACCGATTATGAAAAAGCTTTAGAAACATACGATAAAGCTCTCAGTATCGCAAAAGAAATTAACAGCACTCAAGGCTTTGCCATGTTGTACAACAATATTGGAATGGTTCACATCAGGCAAGGAAAATATGACCTGGCACTTCCATTAATGTTTGATGCTCTAAAAGCAGAAGAAATAGCAGGAAATCAAAAAGGAATTTCACAGTCATACAATAACATTGGAGTGATTTATTTCTACCAACAAAACTTTAACCGTGCAACAGAATATTTTGAAAAGTCTCTTGCTATGGAAGAAAAAATTGGTGAACCTTCAGCAATTAAACAAGCCGTCAACAATCTGGGAGCCATCTACGATTATTTAAAAAACTATCCAAAAGCCATTGAGCAATACCAAAAAGCATTTGAGTTAAATTCGTCTCAAAACGACAAACGCGAAATGGCTACAAATCTGCATAACATAGCCGTGGCTTACTACAATATGGGCGAATTTTCAAAATCAGAAGAGTATCACAATCAATCGCTGGAAATTAGAGAAGAAATTGGAGACACAAATGGAATTGCACTTGCCTACTTTAATTATGGGGAGTTACTCAGAAAAAACAATAGACTCTATGAGGCCAAAGTATATTATGAAAACAGTCTTCAAATTGCGCAAGAGAACGACTTGCTTAAAGTAAAGCAGCAAATTTATGGCGCATTTTCAGCACTCTATGAGCAACAAAACGACCACAAACTGGCCAATGAATATTTGTATAAATTTATTGCTGTCAAAGACTCCATTCTCAATAGGGAAAACAATGAAATTATCGCCGAAGTTGAAACCAAATACCAAACAGAAAAAAAAGAAAAAGACCTCCTGGAATCCAGAGCAATCATCGCTGAAAACGATTTAAAATTAAGAAGAAAAAACACGCTTATTTATGGGACAACCATACTTGCTTTGGTTTTAGCAATATTAGGCTATCTCTTATTTCAGCAGCAAAAACTCAAAAACAGACAATTGCAAAAAGAAAATGAACTCAAAGAAGCCCTCAACCAGATTGCAATCCAAAACAAACTGCAAGAACAACGACTTAGGATTTCACGTGATTTGCACGACAATATCGGCGCACAACTCACATTTATTATCTCCACTTTAGACAATATAAAATACGGATTTAAATTGCAAAATGACAAACTTGGTGAAAAGATTCAAAGCGTAAGTAACTTTACCTCAAACACAATTTTTGAACTTCGGGATACCATCTGGGCAATGAACAAAACCCAAATCACTTTTGAAGATCTCAATGCCCGTATCACAAACTTCATAGAAAAAGCCAGAGAATCTACTGAAAAAACCAATTTTAACTTTGAAATTTCTAAAGGATTAATTGATAAATACCGCTTTACTTCGGTTGAAGGAATGAACATATATAGAATCATTCAGGAGTCTGTCCACAATTCTTTGAAATATGCAAACGCAAAAAACATAGCTGTCAATATAAAAGAAGTGGATCATAAAATCACAATTAGTGTTGAGGATGATGGAAATGGTTTTGATTTAAAAAATGCACCTTTAGGTAACGGTTTAAACAATATAAGAAAAAGAGCCAGAGAAATAAAAGGCAATGTTGAGATTTTAAGCACACCTCAACAAGGAACAAAAATAATTCTGGAAGTAGTTAAGAGCAGCTTTCAATCCGAAAGAAAAGCTTCTTAAAATAGGGCAATTGCCCCATGAGGTCACGAAAAAATAAGACGTAAATTTAATTACCTAAAAATAAAACTATGTCAATTAAAATAGCCATTGTTGACGACAACACGTTTTTAATTCACAGTATAAAAGAAAAACTTTCATTCTTTGAAGATATTATTATTAAACACACTTCTATGAATGGTTCAGAATTGCTAACTAAACTTGAAGATAACCACAACCTCGATGTCATTTTAATGGATATAGAAATGCCGGTTCTCAACGGCATTGAAACCACACAAATTGTAAAGCAAAAATACCCACACATCAAAATCATTATGCTCACCGTTTTTGATAACGATGAAAATATTTTCAATTCCATCAAAGCCGGTGCAGATGGCTATCTACTCAAGGAAGTTAACCCAGAACAATTATATAACGGAATAATAGAAACTCTAAACGGCGGTGCTGCAATGAATCCCTCCATCGCTTTAAAAACTTTAAAATTGCTCAGAAATCCTATTGATATTGATAACCCAAGAGATAAGGAAGACATTTCACTTTCTACACGCGAAGTTGAAGTGCTGGAACAACTCAGCAAAGGCCTTAGCTATACCGCCATTGCCGATAACCTTTTTCTCTCACCCAGCACCGTAAGAAAACACATAGAAAACATCTATAAAAAACTTCAGGTACACAGTAAATTAGAAGCCGTCCAAAAAGCAAAAAGGCATAATATTATTTAATTTTTGGGCGTGACCCCTCACCAAAAATAGTAAGGGGTCGGGCTTTACACTGCAATCTTTTTATTTTTAATAAAAAGGATTTTCGCTTCAATCCCTCACGCAGTTTGCAACAACAGCAAAGCAATAAAGACAAAATTTATTACTTTTACCAAAAGATGTACTATGCGAAAAATAATCGTTGGTGTAATACTCACCCTTATATTTGTATTTGCGTTTCACTACTGTGAAAACAAAAAAGAAAAACAACAACAACTCTCAGAAACCTCTCAGCTCATTCAACTTCAGTTGCAAAATGTGGGCAAACTTATTGTTACAGAGGGCACTTTCTCTCAAGTTTTTACCTTTGAAGACTCCAAGAAAACCTTTTTTGAGTTGATTTCATTCAATAAAAAAGCACTAGTTGTCGTCAATGCAAAAGTTACCATAGGTTATGATTTAAGTAAAGTAGAAACCTTTATTGATGAAGAAAATAAAACAGTGAGTATAGTCTATATCCCCCAAGAAGAACTCAATATATATCCCACTATTGAATACTATGATGTAACTCAGGATTACTTTAATCCTTTCTCAGCAAACGATTTTAATACTATAAAAGGTAAAGTAAACCAGCTACTTGAAGATAAAATTGAAAAGTCAGACTTAAAATCAAATGCTAAAAACAGATTAATTTCTGAATTGCAAAAAATTTATATTTTGACAAATAATCTGGGTTGGACACTAAGATACAACAGTGAAGAGGTTCGTTCAATACAAACTATAGAAGAACTGAGTTTATAAAGAATATCAAATGAATCGCAACACCAGAAAAAAAGAAATACTATCCAAAGCGGCAAAGCTCTTTAAAAAGAGGGGATACAGCGCTGTAACAATGCGTGACCTCGCTGATGTATTAAACATCAAAGCAGCGAGTTTATACAATCACATCAGTTCTAAACAGGAAATTCTTTCAACCATTATCATTGATATCGCTGAAGCCTTCACTCAACGAATGGAACATATTAAAATGGAGCCTGTTTCCACAATCGAAAAACTTAAAAAAATCATCGAGTTGCATATCGATTTAACCGTTAAAAATCCGGAGGCTATGGCGTGCCTTAACAACGACTGGATGCATCTCGAGGAAAAACTTCCTTATTTTGTCAAAATGCGGGAAGATTATGAAGAAAATTTTCGGGCAATATTAAAAGAAGGAATCGCTCAAGGCGAAATAGCCAAAAGGGATCCTGAGATTATGCTCTTTTCTTTGCTGTCAACCCTTAGAACACTTTATATTTGGTACACCAAAAAGGACGGCGTGGACGCCAAAACCTTAAAAGAACAAATGCCGGATACACTTATCAATGGCATTAAAAAACAATAACAATTTTTCATATATTTAAACCCACTTTAAATTTTAAAACTACCAAAAAATGGAAAACAACTTCGATCAACATCAGGAACCAAGGGTTCTTGTAGCTCATGCAGGACAAATTGATAGAGCAGCATTTTACAGAAAAACCTATCAACATGTTGCTTTGGCAGTTTTGTCATTCATTATTGTAGAATCATTATTTTTAAAAATCCCTGCATTGGTTGAATTTATGCTTTCAATGACCCAGGGATATTTATGGCTATTGCTTTTGGGAGCGTTTTGGCTGGCCACCAGTCAGGCAGATAAGCTTGCCCACGATGTAAGCCAAACCAAACAATACATTGGCTTGGGTATTTATGTTGTTTTTTACGCATTGATATTTATTCCTCTATTATATATTGCGATTCACTTTGTTGAAGGCGGAACAGCCTTAATCAATCAGGCAGCAGTCATCACCTTGTCACTTTTTACCGGGCTTACAGCTGTGGTGTTTATGACCAAAACAGACTTTTCATTCCTGAAATCAGTCATTACCATTGGTGTTTTTATCGCAATGGGCCTTATTGTTGCAGGAATCATTTTCGGGTTTGACCTTGGACTTTGGTTTTCTTTCGGTATGGTTGCATTGGCCGGAGCCGCGATTCTTTACCAAACTTCCAAACTAAAATATGAGTATGAAGTCACTCAGTATGTGGGCGCCTCACTAGGTCTTTTCGCCTCATTAATGCTGATGTTCTGGTATGTACTTCAGATATTAATGAGCAGGGATTAAGGGGCAAGTATATTTTTTTTTACAACTCCGATTAGACCTTCGACTTCAAGACATTGTACTTATGACAAAGACTAAGTATATAACTAGAAATTAAATATTGACATAATAGTCATATGTCTTAAGTCCTGTAATCTTAAGTCAAAATTGCCTCCCGGACGGGCAGGGGAGCCGAAGTGAGGTGACGACTTGCATATTAAACTAACAATCGTTAGTTTTGTAAAACTACCGGTATCATTCCGGGAATTATTCTTATGGCAAAATTCCACAACATACGTGTTAAAGACGTTTATAAAGAAACCAAAGATTGCTCGGTTATCACTTTTAATGTGCCTCAAGAGTTGCAACAGGAATTTCAATTCCGGCAAGGGCAACACCTGACATTGCGTAAAATGATAAATGGCGAAGACGTGCGCCGTACCTATTCCCTGTGTTCCAATCCTTCAGAAGGTGAGTGGAAAGTGGCCGTAAAACAAATTTTTGAAGGCAAGTTTTCCACCTTTGTTAATAAGGAATTGAAACCAGGTGACGAACTGGAAGTGATGCCACCAAGCGGAGAATTTGGAGTAGCCTGTGATAGTACAAAGCCCAAAAATTACATCGCCTTTGCAGCAGGTAGTGGAATAACACCCGTGCTTTCAATGATTAAAGCACACCTCAGTCAGGAGCCCGAAAGTACATTCAAACTGTTTTATTTGAATCGTACCTCAAAATCAATTATCTTTAAAGAGGAAATAGAACAGCTTAAAAATAAATACTTTAACCGTTTTCATGTTTTCTATTTCCTTACGAAAGAAAAAAGAGACATTCCATTTTTAAACGGTCGTTTTGATAAAGAAAAAATGGAAGTGTTGACCAAAACGTTCATTGATGTAGATGATACCGCACATTGCTTTATCTGCGGTCCCGAAGAAATGATTTTCCTCATTCGCGACCTGCTGCAAAAAGCAGGTTTGTCCAAAGATAAAATCCATTATGAACTCTTTGTTACCGGTCTCACTGAAGCCGATAAGGAACGCGCCCAAAAAGCGCTTGAAAGCAAAGTGGAAGGTACTCAAGTCACCATTATCGATGGCGGAAAAGAATTTCATTTCACCATGAGCGAGGAATATGACAACCTCCTTGACGGAGCCCTCGCCGCCGGAGCCGATTTACCCTTTGCCTGCAAAGGCGGTGTATGCAGCACCTGCAAATGCGAAATCAAAGCCGGCACCGTTGCCATGAAAGTCAACTATGCCTTGGATGAAAAAGAAGTCGCCCAAAACCTGATATTAAGCTGCCAGGCGGTTCCAACATCAGATAAAATTGTATTGGATTTTGACGTCTAACCCAACACTCGCAAACTTGCCTGCCGTAGCTCAAGCGAAGGTAGGGGCGGGTGTCTCGTCAACAAAAGACGAATATTAAAAAAGTATAACCTAAAAATACCCACAACAATTCCCCC
>DAINOA010000079.1:0-9315 GCA_036735625.1 Planktosalinus sp.
TGTTTTTCGATAAGGGGGGTAATTCTGGATGCTAACGCATTTTCTTCATGTTCAATTTTCCCAATCAACTCATCATACAATTCAAAAACTTCCAATATATCTTTTTCTTTTGAGTCGTGTAAATCTACAGCAAGTGAAAAATAGGTATATAATGCTTTTGGACTTGTGAAATTTTCTTTGTCTTTTTTATAAGCAGCGTCAAAGGCGTCAAATTGTTCTTGGGTTGAGCCAATTTTATTATCAAACATCACTTGCGCAAAGTCTGCTAGAATTCCTCCTTCTGTCGTTTTGCCAGGAAAATGTTGCAAACGCTCTCTAAGTAACTTCTTATACTCGTTATAGTGAGCCATTTTTTGATCTTGAGGTGTATTTTCGATACTATTTTTATAGAGTCTTTCTCCATATTGATAGATGGTCAAGTGAAATGAAGCACAATTTTTACGTAACTCTTCCAAGTGTGGAAGTGCTGCTTTGTAATTTTCAATTTTTGCTTGCTCAACAAACAAATTTAAGGTTATTGTACAATCTTCATTGTTTGAGGCATAGCTGTTGTTACCTGCAAAAAGCAATGTCAAAAATAAGAATGTGATTTTAGTTTTCATTGGTGATAATTTTTTGTAAAATATTAATCATATAATGTTTTTATAAACCATCTGTCATTTAAAGATAAGCTTATGATTGTGTTGAAAAAGGTTTCTTTTACCAGCCCATTGTTTGTGGTACCTCTGTTACCGTACTCAAAACCGATGTTTAAATTTGAAAACAATCTCCCAACTGGCATTCCTACTCCAAAAGATATGCCAAACTCATTTATCTTTTCATCGTTGATTATCAAGCCCGTATTTTCATACCTGACTCCCGCTCTGTATGTTATTTTTTTAAAATACCCTGAAAGTGCATTGTGCCTAGGCACATAAAAGCCCCCAAGTTTATATTTTGAAGAATTGGTGAAACTTACATTATCTAGTATGAAAGCTCTGTTTGAAAAATTACTTGTTTCTTGAAGTGAATACTCTCCTCCCACAAACCAGCTTCTGGACTGACCAATTCCAAAGCCCAAACTAAATTGAGAAGGAAGAGTAAGCTTTGAATCTTCAACATCTTCTTCACGTTCATCAACAACAACTTGAAAATCAAAATTAGGCACAAAAACACTTGCAAAGCGTCTCGAATTTTCTGAATCTAAATTTGTTTCAGGTGTGTATGTAAAACTTGAAAATAGTTCTAATTTTTCAGTTAACATTCTTTTGTAGGTAGCACCAAAATTGAGGCTAAAGCCAGATAAGTCAGACCTGTTAATCTCGCGAGTGGCAAACTCAACATCTGGATTGAAAAGTAAGGAATTGTTTTGAATATTACCAAAGTTATAGTTTGCATCGATTCCCACACTCAAATTATCTGTGATAAGGTATCCCAAAGATAGAAAAACTTTATTCATCCCTCCTTGTCCGGTATTTTGAACAATACTTTCACCGGATTGGTTTTCTAAGTTATATCCTACTGAGGTTAAAGGTAAAATTCCAAAACCCGCTCCAAATTTTTCCCCAAGCGGTACCCCAAGTGCCAAATAATTGATAGAAGTTGAGGATGCTGTCCCTTTTTCCTGAGTGGTTTCTTGGGATACATATTTATGAGCTCCCCCCACAGAAAAAGCAACTAGTTTTAAATGTGCATACCCTGATGGGTTTTGTAAATTAAGGTGAATACTATCTGAATACATACTAATTCCTCCCATACTTCTATTTTCAACAGTACCTCTAAAATTTGTTGATCCCACCCCAAAAAATGAATAAGGGGATGAGGTTGCTTCTTGTGCAGAAGTTACTGTAGTAATACATACCAGAATTATTACTATAAGCCTTTGTATCATGTATTAATGATTATATTCTAATAAATAATTTAAACCTTCCAGAAGAAAATTTGAATTGGCAAATATGCTATTTTTTAATCTATCTCGCAAAAAATGTGCATTACCGCCTGTTAAAATAACTGTTAAATCTTTAAAATCTTGTTTATAATGACTTATAACCCCGTCAATCTCTAAGGTCACGCCAAAAATCACACCAGAGTGAATGGAAGTTTGTGTAGAATTACCCACAATAGCAGTAGGAGTGTTTGTATCAAGCAACGGCAAGCTTTCGGTAAAGGCGTGCAAAGCTTTATATCTCATATTAATTCCCGGAGAAATTGCCCCTCCTTTATAATGCCCTTCTGAATTTAAAAAATCATAGGTGATACAAGTACCCACGTCAATGATTAAAGTATTTTTTTTTGGATATTGACCACTTGCTGCACTTACTAAGGCAATCCTGTCAACGCCGAGACTTAGTGGCGTTGCATAATCATTTATAAAAGGGATTTTAATCTTTGACGTAATTTCAAAAACCCTGAAATGTCTGATTAATTTAAGCTTTGATTTTTCAGAAAATCCACCCACAACACTCAATGCCACTTGCTTTATTAGAGGAAATTCTTCTAATATAAACTCAATATTCTTATCAAAATCAGACTTTAAATCAATTTTTTTATAAACCAAAACCTTGTTATCAAAAATTGCCATTTTGATTAAGGTATTTCCAACATCTACTACTAAGTTCATTTAGAATCAAATAAGCGACAAAAATACAATTTGAAAATTTATTATATACAAACCACTTGAAGAAATTAAAACTTTTTTTATTTTTATGCTTTGCACAAAATAAAATAAATTTATATTTGCACCCGCCTTAGCATTAATTTGTATTATCAAGGTGAGCGCAGCCCAAAACATATTGGTACCTTAGCTCAGTTGGTAGAGCAACGGACTGAAAATCCGTGTGTCCCTGGTTCGATTCCTGGAGGTACCACAAACAAATCCCCATAACAGTAAATGTATGGGGATTTTATGTTTTGGAGATTTTATTCACTCCTTCACAACCCTTACAGAAAAACCATTCCTTTTGTCATTGTAGAACTCAACGACATAGGTGTTACTGTAACTCAAGTGTCTAATCCAGGCTTGTAGTTCGTCATAATTTGTTTCAGTCCAATAAATCCCCAGATTATCAACCATAGTAAAATCACCTTTACTGCTTCTACCACCACCGGGCAATGCAGAAAAACCGCTGGTATTAACAGCTCCCACATTAGGAGTCATCCAGTGTGAAGATCCAATTTCTTTTAATTTACCCCCGGCTACATTATCACCACCAAGACAATCTGTTAACTCTTTCCAGTCTTCTTTTGCAGCAACACGCCATCCTTGAGGGGCTATTCCCCTTGAATCATTAACCGCATACCAGTTGTATAATTTACCAAAAACGGTTCCATAAGAACTGTCGTTTAAGTAATAACACCAAGCGCCAGTTGTAAGAGTAGCCCACTCTGCAGGGTCTTGAACCTGTGGAATATCATCTCCGTTTCTATATTTTGAAACAGTGAGATTTTCAATTAACCACTCTTTTCCGTCACACATTTCTATATACCTATAGACATTACCGTCAACATCTGAAATTGTACCCGATTTTTGAAAAGGAGTCTTAACATCCTCTGTATTAATTTGAATGTTTTGTGACGGTTTTTTATTTTCCTTACAACTCACAAAAAAAACCAACAGCAAACCAAAGTATAATGAGATTCTTGAAAAATAATTCATTTCGTTAACATTTTATTAACAAATATAAACATTTCTAATTAGTTTAATTTAATTTTCTTTTTATCATAAAACTTTGTTAGGAATAACCTAGGGATTTCGACAGAAAGAGTATATTTACAAATATGGTTTCAAAAACGGCTATTTTAATTTTCGCTCATACAGCCTCTGAAGAGTGCAATCACAAGCACTTTCCTAGAGGCAATGAGTTGTTTAACGCCTTGAACCAAGAAGTTGTGAAAAAAGTTAAAAAAACAGGGCTCCCTTTTTTTATTCTCACAGAAAAAGAGCAACAGGGCACTACCTTTGGCGAGCGATATACCAATGCCATAGAGTTGGTATTTAAAAAAGGGTATTCAAGCGTTATAACTGTTGGAAACGACACCCCTGAGTTAAGCAGCTACCAACTAGAGCAAGCTGCCGCAAACAATGCTGCTTTTAAAATTACTATAGGTCCAACATTTGATGGTGGCTTTTATTTACTTGCAATCAATAAATCCCAGTTTAATAAAAATGATTTTTTAAAACTTCCTTGGCAAAAAACATCGCTGCGTAAAGAATTAGTCAAACTCCTTGAGAATAATGGTACTCTAATTTCAACCTTTCGTTTTTATAATGATTTAGATAACATAAATGATATCCGTTATTACCTTACTCATAGTTATGTGATTACCTCAGAAATCTTTAATTTACTTCAATTTATTTTGGTTTCAAAACCAAATTCATTGGCCTGGATTTCTGTAAAAAGTATTTTTTCTTCCATCTCATTCAATAAGGGTTCCCCCAAAAGCTAAACTCCTTCCATAAAAATATTCACAACCAAATAAAAAACCAAAGTAATACCACTTTCGTATACTTTATTAACTAACACATTGAAATAATGAACAACAATTATTATGACCCAAAAGACCTAAAAAAATTCGGAAACATATCTGAATGGAGTGAAGAGCTTGGTACAAAATTTTTTGATTACTACGGCAAAGTCTTTGAAGAAGGAGCCCTCACTGCACGTGAAAAAGCACTTATCGCTCTCGCTGTTGCACATACAGAACAATGTCCTTATTGTATTGATGCTTACACCAAAGACACTTTACAACGAGGCGTCACCAAAGAACAGATGATGGAAGCAATCCACGTGGGTGCTGCTATAAAAAGCGGTGCCACATTAGTACACGGCGTAATGATGATGAATAAAGTAAACAAATTAGATGGATAAGCGGTTTCAAGTTTCAGGTTTCAGGTTTGATTGAAATTAATACATTGAATTTAGATTTTCGCCCGAAGCTAATTATTTCAGAATAAAAATTAATTATGACAAAACTTAAATTACAATCATTACATAAACGGGAAAGCGAACTCGCGCAAACCAACCGCCAATTGGAAATACTCTCCAACGGGATATTCAAAAGCGGTGAGTTACTCAAGTTCAAAGACAAAATCGCAGAAACGGGTCACTTTCCTTTACGTCCAAAAAAACTGGAAATCCTGCAGATCAATCTGGGGTATATGTGCAATCAGGTGTGTGACCATTGCCACGTGGATGCCGGTCCAGACCGAAAGGAAATTATGACCCGCGAAACGATGATGCAATGTCTGGAAGTCATAAAAAACACCGGAGCACATACATTGGATTTAACCGGTGGCGCTCCTGAAATGAACCCAGACTTCCGGTGGTTTGTGGAAGAAGCATCCAAAGCCGGAATCGCAGATTTTATCGTGCGTTCCAATTTGACAATAATCAGGGCAAATAAAAAATACTACGATTTACCCAATTTTTTCAAAAAACACAACGTGCACGTGATTTCCTCCATGCCACATTACACTCGCGGAAAAACAGACAAACAACGCGGGGATGGTGTTTTTGACAAATCCATCAAAGCGCTACAAGAGCTAAATGCTGTAGGCTATGGCTTACCTGGTAGTTCGCTGCGATTAGACTTGGTCTACAACCCTTCAGGAGCATTCTTGCCGGGAGATCAAAGCGCTATGGAAAAGGATTTTAAAAAAGCATTAAAAGAGGATTTTGACATACAATTCCATAGTCTGTTTGCAATTACTAACTTACCTATAGCGCGTTTTCTTGATTACCTCATCGCTTCAGAAAACTATGAAGATTATATGACTTCACTTGTGGAAGCATACAATCCTGCCGCCGTTGAAAATGTCATGTGTACAAACACCATTTCCATAAGCTGGGATGGCTGGTTGTATGACTGCGATTTTAACCAAATGCTGGAGCTAAAGGTCGATAGCAAAGTCAAACACATCAAAGATTATAACGAAGACCTGCTCAATGACAGGAATATAATAATTTCACAACACTGCTATGGATGTACCGCAGGTGCAGGAAGCAGCTGTCAGGGAATAGTAACTTAAGGTATTACTGTATATGCAAACCCAACAAACAGCAATACTTATATTTGCCAATAGCGCAGAAAAAGAAGCACTTGAAAAACCATTTTTCAAGTCACGCGAATTATTTCTTGAATTAAACAGGCAAGTGCTTCTAAAAGTTGAAAATTCAGGGATACCTTATTTTTGGATTTCTGAAAAAGAGCAAATTGGTCGCTCTTTTGGCGAGAGATATATTAATGCCATTCAATCTGTTTTTGAAAAGGGTTATGAAAATGTAATAGCTATAGGAAATGACAGTCCAGAGCTACAGAGCAAAGACTTAATTGCTGCCAAAGCAAAATTAGATCAAGATAATATCATTTTAGGACCCTCCAAAGATGGGGGTTACTATTTATTAGGCATACAAAAAAAACATTTTAACCACAATTTCTTTTTAAGCCTCGCATGGCAAACTTCAAAGCTGAGAAATGATTTAGTTTCTTATTTTTCAAGTAAAAAAATAAAAATCGCTTTTTTAAAATCTTTGGATGATATTGATTCCGTTCCGGATATAAAAAATTTGATAGCCGGATATAAAAAGATAAATTTTAAATTAAAGAAATTATTCCTTCAAATACTTTTTACTCCAAGAAAGATATTTAAAAAATATATCTCAGTACGCTCCATTCTTATTTCAGAAAATTTTTTCAACAAGGGCTCTCCATTATCTGTTTTTTAAAATATTCTTTTTAAAAACCCAACAGGAAATACCTCTAAAAGAGCTATTTCCCTTTCTAAAAAACATATAAAATAAATCAGATGAAACATACATTACTAAGCATCTTTACGATGTTTACCCTATTTTCCTATGGCCAATTTGAAATTACAGGCACCGTATTAAGCCAAGAAGAGAATGCCCCTATTGCTTTTGTTACTGTAATATTAAACAATGGAGAAAATGCTACTACAACAGATATTAATGGCAATTTTTCTATTTCAGTAAATGGCTCTAATAATACATTAGCCTTTTCAGCAATAGGGTTTATTTCCCAAACAATAAATCTAGGTAATTCCAATACTATTACTATTATTTTAATAGAATCTACCACAGACCTTGATGAAGTTGTTGTAACTGCTTTAGGCTTAAAAAGGGAAACAAGAAAATTAGGATACGCATTACAAAGTCTTAATTCAAAAGAAATTGCAGAAGTTAAAGCTGTAAACTTTTTAGATAACCTTGCCGGAAAAATAGCAGGAATTACTGTCACGCAAGGCCCAACAGGGGTAGGTTCTACCTCAAAAATTACCATACGTGGTGAAGCTTCATTTTCCAACAACAATCCATTGTTTGTCGTTGATGGAATTCCTATAAACAACAACACTATATTCAATTCTACAAATGAACAAGCTGCGGGTTTTCAAGAAATTGACTATGGCAACGGAGCAATGGAAGTCAACCCCGATGACACTGCTTCTGTAACTGTATTAAAAGGTGCAAGTGCAGCAGCCTTATACGGTTCCAGAGCTTCAAACGGTGTTATAGTTATTGAAACAAAAGATGGAAGCAAAACCAAAGGAATGGGAATAAGTATAAATACATCCCTTTTTGTAGACACAGCTTTTAAACTCCCTGAATTCCAAAATGTATATGGGCAGGGTAATTCAGGACAGTTTGAATATGTAGATGGATTAGGTGGCGGTATCAATGATAACATCACCTACTCTTGGGGTCCCAGGATGGACATTGGTTTATTAATACCACAACACGATAGCCCTGTAGTATTGCCAGACGGCACCATTGTAAGAGGTGGTGACACTTCTTTATACAGTGGATTACCAATTACACCCACACCATTTATATCTCACCCTGATAATCTAAAGGATTTTTATCAAACCGGGATTACCACGATCAACAATGTTTCTATTGCCAATGGTTTTGAAAATGGCAATTACAGACTTTCTTTTACTGATTTGAGAAGTGAGTCCATAATACCCGGAGTAAATTTAGACAGACAAACCGTAGCTACTAAATTAAATTTTCGGCCCACAGAAAAAACTGAAGTAAACGCCTCAATTTCATATGTCAATTCTGCAAGTGATAACAGACCTTCTAATGGATATGGAAGTGAAAATGTGAATTATGCATTAGTGGGATGGGGTCCCCGAAATATGGATATTAGAAATCTGCGTGATTACTGGCAACCCGGATTGGAAAATGTGCAACACTATTCATTTAATTATACTTTTTTTGACAACCCCTATTTTACCTTATTGGAAAACCGAAATTCATTTAACAGGGATCGTGTTTTTGGGAATATTTCTATAAAACAGAATCTATCCCAAAATTTAAGCCTCTTAATACGCTCAGGAATGGATTATTCCAGTGAAACACGTAAAATGAGAAGGGCATTTAGTAGTAACCGATTTCAAAATGGTGGATATGCTGAACACGATGTTTTTTACAGGGAAATAAATACAGATTTTTTAATCAATTATAACAGTATTTTTGGATCATTCTCAGTAGATATTTCCGCAGGAGGTAACCGTTTAGACCAAACTGCCTCCACGAAGCAATCACAAACAAATAATTTGGCACAGCCGGGTATTTTTAACTTAAATAATGCGGCTTCCCCAATTGAGGTTTTTCAATTTGAATCTCAAAAAAGAATCAATTCTCTTTATGGGTTGGCAAAATTTGGATTTAAAAATTTCCTTTTTCTGGACATCACAGGAAGAAACGATTGGTCAAGTGCTCTTGCAACACCATTTTCAGTAGATGGAACTTCTTTTTTCTATCCTTCTGCATCCCTAAGTTTCTTGCTTTCAAATACAGTGGAACTGCCTTCTGCAATATCATTTGTTAAAATAAGAGCTAGTGCAGCACAGGTGGGAAATGACACAAACCCTTTTCAGACCTCAGGAACATTTGTGTCCCAAACCCCTGTAAACGGGCAGCCCACTTTCAGCAATCAAAATTTAATTCCAAATACCAATTTAAAACCCGAACAAATTACTTCTTATGAAGTAGGGGCAGATTTACGATTTTTTAACGACAGGTTAAATTTAGATTTGACTTATTATGATGCTGTAAATGAAAATCAAATTATTTCATTGCCAATTGCTATTTCCTCCGGTTTTAACCAACAAGTTGTAAATGGGGGTAAAGTGCGCACACAAGGTGTTGAAATTATAGCTGGAATTATTCCGGTTAAAACCCAAAATTTTCAATGGAATACTACTTTCAACTTTAGCACAAATAAATCCATAGTAGAAAGTCTTCCGCAAACAGATGGAAGACTAACACTTGCATATAGCAGGATATATGACAGCGCAGGTCAAACAGTGTGGTT
>DAINOA010000080.1:0-9213 GCA_036735625.1 Planktosalinus sp.
GACAAACTGTCGATCTCATGTTGCATAAAAATAAGTTCATCAGGGTCAAGCAAATTAATAAACGTGCTGTAAACATACTCAGACATGGGGTTGTTAATCGCCTTGGGAGCATAATGATTTTTTTGAAGCAAAACATTCATCTTGTAGAGCTTTAAACAAAACGCATCGCGGTTTTGAGAAAAGCCAAAACTCACAATCAAAAGAAAAAGAGGAATGAAAAAGCGTCTTTTCATGGATTTATTTTTTCATCATATAGCCTGAAGCTATCGGTTTCAGGGTGTGGAATTCTTACAAAAATAGCATTTTTAAAAATAAGATAATTTCAGGAAGATTTACACTTAAAAATTAAAAATCCTTTTGCTTTTCAGGAAAAACCCCCTTGTTTGAAAGCGTGTTTTAGTTGCATCTTTGAAATCGTAAAACCAATTTTTTATTCTAAATACAACTCTTATGATGACTTTAAACTACAAAGAACGCTACAAATCACTTCTTAAAAAAAACAACATCACACCCCAAGAGGTAAGAGAGTTTAATGAGGCTGTAAAGGTGTATGTAAACCTGTATCCAAACTGGAAAGGCGAGTTCTCTAAAAACAACGAGCAGGTGTTGGCTTCTTAAACTTTTTTATAAACCGTTTCAAAAGGCACCCTGAAACGCGGCCCGTAAATACCTTTTTCGTCCCTGATTCCGCAACTAATCACCATATTGATTTCTGAACCGCGTGGAAGTTTGAGGATATTTTTGACCCGCAGGGTGTCGCTGCCTTCCATCGGGCAGGTATCATAGCCAATAGCCGCCATACTAATCATAAAATTCTGTGCGGCCAGAGCAGCACTTTTATGAGCCACAATGCGCATATCACTGTTTCTCACCTGCCGGTAAATGGGTCTGAAAAGCCCCACTACCTGAAAAAACAAGTATTTCAAAAACCCAAAAATCCCAAGAAAATCAAAGTAAGTAAATGGGATTAACTTCCCGTAGTAATTGAGTGCCATCTTTTTACGTCCCTGCTCGCGATCAGTGAGATTGGGCTTGTCAAAAGCTTTGTGAAGATATTGCAAATTGGATTTGGCGCGTTTGCCCCAAAGGTCTTTTCGGGCAACCACGACCACCATTTGCTGCGCCGTTTTAGCCGCGTTTTGGTTGAAACAGGCTATAGCGAGTTTTTTCAATACTTCAGGGTCTGTAATGTGATAAAATTCCCATAATTGCAAATTGCTGCTGGTGGGTGCTAAAACAGCATTTTGAATGCATTGTTTTACTTTTTCAGTATCAATTGGTTCGTTCTTATACACCCGGCAGGAACGTCGGTATGTTATGGCTTCGGTAACGGTTTTTTCCATAGTAAAATCCGGGGGATTTGTTCAATAAGTAAAAAGTTCATAGAGCTTTGTGCCTAAAAGATATCCCAAGCCCAGTACAAAAGGATAGCCCACAAAAAGCCATAAATAATCAATAAAGCGAATGGATTTGAGCATTGCAAAACCCTCTGAAGTGAGTTTGTTTAAAAAATCATACCAGGAAAGCAGCCCTATTTTATCAATAAGAGCATTGGCAATAATGGCAATAAAAAGAATGGCAATGCCAATAAAATATAGTTTAAGCATTTTCAAATTTAGTTAAAAAGAGCGTCCCGTCAAATGTCAAAACAGTTAGTTTTTTTATACCATCTAAAAGTCTGCAGAAGTATCTACAGGAAATCATAGATTTTTACATGAGTTAATGTATTAATAGATAGTGTTGCTTTTTTGATACTATACTTTTGGAGTGTAAAACTTAAAATCATAAAATCATGAAAAAAACAATCATTTTAACAGGAATCGCTCTATTTTTTGGAGTTCAATTATCCCAGGCGCAAACGTGCCCTTCAACCCTTGAGTCAAAATCCGGCAAGGTTTTTTCGGCTAATCCGGGTATTGTAAAAGCAACGTCAAATGAAGACGAGGTTGTTGTAAAGGTAAAAAAGACAGATGGGCGTGCAGAGACACAAGTAAATATTTATGTGGGGGGCGTTTTCAAAGCAAAAATTGAATTTGATAATGGCAATTACACAACCCAGTGGAAAACCAGAACTGTTACCGGAGCAAAAAACAAAGAGGTAAAAGTAGAAATTGTGAATCAATCTGTTGCACATACTTTTAGTTATGATGCAAGAATTGAGGGAAGTAGAAGGTCATTAATGACAACCGGAGGACCCGAAACCGGTAATCTTGTTGGTCAAACTCAAAAAACAGTTTATAGCAATGGTTCTTGTACCGGCAAAGCAAAAGTAATAGTGACACGTCAAAGCGGAAATGCCAGAGGTACAGTTAGAATTTTTGAAAAACAAGGTAACTCCTGGAATAACAATCCTGCTCATAGTGTCACTTTTGAAGCCAATGAAAACAAAAAAGAAATTCTTGTTAATTCAAACAAAGATCTAAAAGTTGAGCTCAAAAACATTTCAGTGGGCAATATGTTGGGTTACAGATTGAATGTACAGGTAAATTAATTTTAAAAATTAACTATGTACTTTAAATTTCTTTTTACCAGCCTTTTCTTAATTTTTTTATTCTCTTGTAAAGAACAAAAAGAGAATCGATCCATATTGCCTGTGAGTTCTCTGGAAAAAGACTCTGATATCACAAAAACAAGAGACACATTAAATAGAATCAAATTAAGCTTAGAAACAGATGAAAATTGGGTGTATAATGAAAAAAATTCTCAATTGCATGTTTTAGAAAAGGAGCACTATTTAGAAAAAGTAACTTATGAAAAGGCAAGCAATAATCAAGTATTTAGAACCTTAAGTTACACGGTTGCTAAAAAAGGAATCGTCTTATCATTAAATGGGGGTCTTGAGGGTGCACTTTCAAATATGATAGCCACCCATCAAGGCATTCTCATTGAAAGAGAGGATGTAAGAATGGACGATCATTTTGGGTATGAGTCTGTTTTTAGTAAAGGAAAGTTGAAATCAAAAGACCCAAAAGTACCTGAAATTACTTACCGTTTAATGATATTGATAAACCAAAGTGAAATGTACTTTGTTCTGGGGCTATTCTTAACGGAAAGTGACAATGCAATTAGTGACTTTGAAAATGAAATTAATTCGATAAAAATCTTAAATTTAAACAGCTAATGAAAACAATTTTAGCAACCTTAAGTATTCTTATATCAATGATGAGCCAAGCACAACAAACGGTATATCAAATAGAACCCCTAGCAAACGGAGAAGTGATCTATAAAGGCGATTTATCTCAAGGGCAACCGCTCGATGATTTATCGTGGGCTTGGAGTAGTTCAAATGCTTGTTTTCCGGAAACTCAAAAACAAAAGTTTACCGGCAATCATGTGTTTTATACGGGCATTATCCCTAAATATTCAGAGATGACAGTGACGGTTATTCCAGACGATGAAAATGCAAATTTTAGCATCTATGCTTATGTGATTGGAGTTAATAAAAATGATTTGGTTCCACAATTATTTTCCTCCATTCGTTGTGAGGCTGAACATCAATGGGACAGGCCCAAGGCAGGAAAAACTCAGGATCATAGCCGCACCGTTAAAGACCTTTTAGCCATCAATACACCTTACAGGGTTGTGATTGGTGTTACAGGAGCAAATGGGTTAGTAACCGGTAGTTACACTTTGAGTGTAGAAATGAAAAGCAGGTAATTTTGTGCAAATTAATCACACTTATTAACAGATTAATGTGAAAATAAATTTATCATTAAGAAACAGATTTATATGGATTTTAGGGAGCATCATCATGTTCCCTTTCCTTGTTTTTGGTCAACCCGCAGTTATACATCAAATTGATCAATACCTTTCTAGGGTGGAACAACACAAAACAGAAAGTTTAAAATCACAAGAATACATTCAACTGAATGAATACATACACCAACAACCACTTCAAATAAAACCGGAGCTTTTTAAACATATTTTTTCAAAAGATTCAACAGATCTTGCATTAAAATCATTGACACTTGAGTTTGCAAACAGCTTGTATGATTCTGGCAAAAAAAATGAAGCTATTGATTTGTATCTGGATATTATATGGAAATATATAACATTGGAAAATGATAGTGCACTATTTTTTTCAGATCAATTGGCTGAATTTGCTAAACAAAAAAATACTCCCGAAGGGCTCGCAAAAGCCCTTGAAACAAAAGGCTTATATTATGAAATTGTAGAATCAGACAAAGACCGTGCATTAAATCTCTATTTTGATGCCATAGATATTTGTGAATCTAATAAATTAGAATATTTGGCAGAAATCTATCACACCGTTGGTGTTATGTTTCACCTGTCTGACAATTTTGAAAAAGCAAAAAGATACTATACTTCTTCATTAAACGAAGCTGTCAAACATGGGAATTTAAAAGTTCAAAAAAAGTGTTTGATAAATTTAGGTTCTGTTAATTCTTCATTAAAAGAATATGGCGTTGCAGAAGATTATTTATTGCAAAGTCTGGAAATAAACATTGACTCCGGAAAAGATTATGATACCTATGCAAATTTAGGCAACTTGTATATGAGGCAAAATGACTTTGAAAAAGCCCTTACATACTTTGAAAAAGCCACAGTTATTCACCCAGATAACAGTGAAGCAGAAGCAAATCTTCGTTTTTTAATAGACGTAAAAACAAGCTTGAAAGACAGCAGCGGTATGCAGGAGGTTTTGAAACGTGCCAAAGCCAATTTATTAACCCAAAAAACGATACGTGAAAAGTCATTGATGACACGTTCCATATCAAATTATTATAAATCCATCGGAGATTATGAAAAAGCACTTGAATATCAGAATGAATATATAAACTTATACAGTGATATTATTGAAAATCAAAATGAGGCCATTTTTCTTGAACTTGAAGCCAAATATCAAAGTGAAAAAATCAATGCAGCATTGGCAAAAAAGGAAAAACAAAAGCAATTTTTAATCATAGGGCTGTTCTTTTTACTAGCTACAATTATAGCAGTACTTTTATTTTATAAGAAACGGCTGAAATATCAAAAAACTATTTCAAAACAGAAGGAAGAATTACAGCAACAACAAATAAAAGAGCTTCAGCAAAAAAACAAAATGATTGCAATGAACAGCATGGTATCGGGTCAGGAAGCTGAAAGAAAACGCATTGCAAGAGATCTCCATGACGGCTTGGGGGGTGTTTTGAGTACTATTAAAACCTACCACTCAATCTTAAAACAGAATCTTCCTCACTTATCGGGTCATGAGGGTTATCTGAAAACTGATGCATTGATAGATGAAGCCTGTGGTGAAGTTAGGAGAATTTCTCACAATATGATGCCACACGCACTTAGTTTATCGGGACTTGAAAGTGCTTTAACAGATCTGGGAGAAACACTCAATCAAGATGGTATTATTACACGCATAGAAATCGACAACATCAAATTTGAAATCGCAGACACCCGTGCGGTTATGATCTACAGACTGGTACAAGAAATAGTTAACAACATTAAAAAGCACTCACAAGCAAAACATGCTCTGGTACAGCTTATTTGTAACGCATATGAAATAATCATCACACTTGAAGACGACGGCGTGGGATTTGACACAACTGTATTATTTAAAAATAAAGGCTTAGGATTGACAAGTGTACAAAGTCGGGTCGAATTTCTTGACGGAACCCTCGATGTTGACTCTGTACCCAATAAAGGAACTACAATCACCATTAAAATTCCGGCAACATGATACAAGTATTCATAATAGACGATCATAAAATGATTATTGAAGGACTGAGTTATATCATTAACGCTACTTCAATAATGAAAGTAATTGGTAGCGCACAAGATGGAATATCAGGGATTGAGCAGGTAGATATATTAAAGCCCGATATTGTTTTACTGGATATCAATATGCCCGGCTTAAACGGTATAGAAACCTGTAAAAAGCTTTTAATACAAAATCCGGAAGTTAAAATCATTGCAATCTCTATGCATAAAGAAATGAGTTTAATAAAAATGATGCTGCATCAGGGTGCAAAAGGATATGTACTAAAAAACGCCGGGCAAGACGAAGTTTTAAAAGCTATCACCACAGTAAATGGAGGTGGCAATTATTTGGGAAAAGAAGTAAGCGAGTTGATGATAAACAGTATGTATTCCTCAGAAAAAATCAAAAAAGATTCAAGTCCATTCCCCTCCCTTTCAAGAAGAGAAAAAGAAGTATTGCAACTTATTCTTAAAGAATATACTACTCAGGAAATTGCAGACAAACTGTTTATAAGTTTTGGAACTGTAGAAACACATCGAAGAAATATGATGATTAAAACAGGTGCCAGAAACACCGCCGGTCTTGTGCGAGTCGCATTGGAATATGACATACTCAACGAATAAAATCCATCTATATGATTTCCGGTAATTTTGATCTACACCTTTTTCATAGAGAATAATTAGAACTAAACTGCATAACTTTATCCTATGCAGAATAAAGCAAAAAAAATATTTTGGGCTTTTGCAATCCTTTTTGTGCTAGCGTGTTTTTATTCTGCTGCCACAGAAGAAATGATACCCATGTATAAAGCCGGTGAATACAACAGATTTTGGGCACATGTCATAGGGGTTCCAATTGCTGTAACAGGAGCACTCATAGTGACTTATGGAGGAGTACTATTTGTTAAACAAATACTTTTTGTAATGTTTAAAGACCCGGAGGTTATCAAAAACATGCAGTATGTTGTGAATCATAAGCATTTAAAGATTAAAAACCCAAAAGAATTTAAAAGAGCAAGAAATCAAAATTTAAAATCTTTTTTACACTATTCAAAAGTTCCTTTTATGTATTTGCTATTTGGATTTTTACTCATAGCAGCAGGGGGAATAACCATTAACTATCAAACTTATTTTAACTTTTAAATTAAATCGTTTAATAAATTCTTAAATCCAAAACCAATGAAACAATTTATTTATTTATGCATACTGAGCTTTTTTATAGCCGGATGTGCAACAGAAAATCAACAAAAAGCACTTGATGAAGTTGCAAATAACTATGAAGCAAAAACTGGATTTGTAAAAGGCTTTAGTAACAAAGCCGGTGAACAAAAGATAGTTTATTTTAGAATCAATGTAAGTGAAAGTGAAGTGCTTGAAAAATTAAATGCAGAGCATGCGGCATCCAATATCGCTGTTATAGTTGTAAAAAACTTGACCCCCGAAGAATTAAAAAAATACACACATATTGAGGTTGAAATTAAAAAAAGCGGAGACACCTATACCAGGCATTATGAAATAGGGACACTTAATGTGCCGGCTGCACAGTTTCAATTATTTGAATCCTTTTCAAACAATATGATCCAAGGAAATTATAAAGAAGCCACAGCTCTTGTGGATCCACGATATCAAAAAGATACTGACAGCGAAACTATTGAAAAATATATGACTCCCTTTATTGATGAAAACGGAAGCATTGTAAAATTCATCAGTACAGAGTTTAACTATCGCATTTATGATGAGATAGATACAACATATTTGTATAAAGGAAAGTTTGTTTTCCCAAATGGTAAAACTTTGGCTTATCAAGTAGAAACCTATGAAAATAACTCACAGCAACATATCTTTTCATTTAATATCGATTGATAAAAATCAAAATAAATAATTCAATCCAATGTAGAGTCCGGTTTTGCCATCTCGGGCATCAAGAGGTTTTCCATAATCGAGCGCCACGATAAAATTTTCATTCATCACCACTCTCAGTCCGGCACCCAGTGTGGAGTGGAAGCGTTCAGCACCCGGATTGAAAAAATTAGAACGTTCATTTTCAGGCACTCCAGAAATATCAATATCAATTTTATCTACTACGCTACCCGTATCAAAAAAGGCGTTAATACCCAGGTAAAAGTTTTGTTTAAAGAGTATTTTAGGATTGCTTCGCCATCGCAGTTCGGCATTACCCATCAAGACTCCATCTCCCACCACGCGGTTGCGCAATACACCTCTTAAGGTTCGGGCGCCGCCAAGTGCATCAGTATTGGCAGCATTGTAAAAAGAACTGATAAGATAAGGCTGCATATAGAAAGGCACATTGCCTGCTAAAGTGGTTTGATAATGACCGCGTAGCGCCAGTGTGAGTTTCTTTTGAGGAAGCACCGGAATGTACTGCCTGTGAGTGACACTCATTTTAGTATATCCAAATTCATTTCCTGCAACATCAGGTGAAATAAAAAAAATCAGTTCACTCCAAAGGCCTTTAGATGGATTGGGTTCAAAATCGCGAGTGTCATAAACCAACCCAAGTTTTAAATAATTATTCCAACCGCCGTATTTTTCCTTTTGAGAAATAACCCCCCATTCCACATAGCGGTCATACAACCCCGGCAAATCGGGTAACAAGTCGTCATCGTCTTTTCCTTTGTTAAGCGCATCGATATCTACCGGAGCGATTTGGGTTTTAAAAAGACCCATTCCCGCCAGCCATCGCAGGTGATTGCCACTCAACGTTCCCTGAAGATCAAAAGTAAATTTAAACTTTTGGCGTTCATGCCGGTAATAAACTCTGGAGATATAGTCTGTAAGATTCTCATCATCTTCCCACTCCGGGTTATAAACTGCATCAAAACCATTAAATCCATAAAAATTGATTGCTTTTTCTGTGAGAAAACTCAAGTCCACTGTGGTGCGAAGGTTTGGAATCAATTGGTCTGAGTCATAAAAAAAGCGATTGATCCCTGAGCCTTTGGTAAAGCGTGATATTTCAAGAAATAGTGAATGGTTGTATTTAGGATAATTGGAACCATC
Source organism: Planktosalinus sp. (assembly GCA_036735625.1). Classification (GTDB taxonomy): domain Bacteria; phylum Bacteroidota; class Bacteroidia; order Flavobacteriales; family Flavobacteriaceae; genus Planktosalinus. The sequence continues at coordinate 8,737 of DAINOA010000080.1, forward strand.
GCCGTGATGGTAAAAATTCACCACCCCGCCATACTGAAATCCCAGGTCACTATTGTAAGACACCGCCGGTAAAAAACCATATGTCCAGCCTGTTTTGATGTTTTGAGATGGAGACAAGATATCGTTTTGTGAGAACAAAAATACGGGTAAGAGCAAAATTAGTATACTAATGCGCATAAGGGTTGTTATGTTGCTTACCAAAGTAACAAAAAATATGGTATTTTTTACCACAAGTATTTGTATCAGTTAAAAAATCAATTATATTTGCATCCGCTTAACGAAAGTTGGGCAAGCACAAAAGGTAAAATTACCTTCCTCCTTACCTGCCTGCCGGCAGACAGGGCTCAAAACTGAGCAAAGCTTAAACGGCAGAACGAGTAAGGAATTACAAAGTAAGTAAAGACATAAAAAATAAAACATAAATTCCTCCTTAGCTCAGTTGGTTAGAGCATCTGACTGTTAATCAGAGGGTCCTTG
>DAINOA010000081.1:0-9142 GCA_036735625.1 Planktosalinus sp.
GCACCCTAAAGTGCACCGGCAGCTTACTACTTCCCTACTGTGGGACGCATTGAAGCCATCGAAGTGCTCAAGGGGAGTAGTCAAATTCAATATGGACCTTATACAACAGGAGGTGCTATTAATTTGGTTTCAAAATCAATTCCCACTGACTTTTCCGGAAATGCACAATTTTCTTATGGAAATTACAACGGTAGAAATACAGAAGCAACAATCGGCGACTCTCAAGATAACTTTGGGTTTGTAACTCAATATTACAATTACAATTCAGACGGCTTTAAAAGTCTTGACAATGGCGGTAACACCGGTTTTGACAAAAATGATTATCTGGGAAAATTTCGTGTTAACACTAACAGAGATGCCAAAGTGTTTCAATCATTACAGTTCAAACTTCAATATTCTGAAGAAATATCCAATGAAACATATCTTGGTTTAACACAAGAGGATTATGATGCCAATCCGTATCGCCGTTATATTGCCTCTGCAGCGGATAGAATGGATACTGAGCACTGGCAATTTCAAGTGGATCACTTAATAAAGCCTGCTCAAAATGTAACCATTAGAACAACTGCATATAAGAACAACTATAGCCGCAACTGGTACAAACTTGACGATGTAAATTTAACTGAAAGAGTAAGCATTTCAAATGTGCTGGCAAGACCCAATGAATTTATTGACGAATACAATGCTATACTGGGTAATTCAAATACTGCAGATGACGTTTTTGGAGTGATAGCAAACAACAGAGCTTATGAATCTAAAGGCATTCAGACTGTTGCAAATATTAACTTTGGCAACAATCTGTACCAGGACGTTGAAGTTGGGCTTAGATACCATGAAGATGAAGAGGACCGTTTTCAATGGAAAGACAAATATGCCATTCAAAACCGTGAAATGATTCGCACAACGGTTGCTATAAAGGGAAGCGACGCTAACCGAATAGCTAGCGCAGAAGCCATTGCAGCTCATGCATTGTATAAAATAACGTTTAATGGCCTCACATTAACTCCCGGCTTGCGCTATGAAAATATAACGCTTACGCGAAAAGACTATGGGATAAATGATTCAAACAGAACAGGCATTGAACTTGCTACCAGAGAAAATAAAGTAGATGTCTGGATACCAGGTATTGGAGCAAACTATAAATTTTCTAATGACTTCTCCTTATTTGGTGGTGTTCACAAAGGTTTTGCTCCACCCAGTAACACTGTGGGTAGTAAACCCGAAGAAAGTATCAATATTGAGTTGGGAACCCGATTTGATTATAACGGTTTGCGTGGTGAACTCGTTGGTTACTACAACGATTATGACAATCTTTTAGGGAGTGACCTTGCAGCATCCGGTGGAACAGGTACTCTCGATCAATTCAATGCAGGTCAAGCATTAGTGAAAGGAGTTGAATTGCTTTTAAATTATGATTTATTGAAGGCTAGTGAAGGTAAATTAAAACTTCCCATCACGTTATCATATACCTTGACAGATGCTCGTTTTCAATCAGACTTTTCTAGCACAGACGGAATTTTTGGAGAAGTAGCAGATGGTGACCAGATTCCTTATATTGCTAAAAACCAATTCAACATTACTGCTGCTTTAGAAAATTCCATTTTCAATTTCAGCTTGAGCGGTCGCTACACAGATGCTTTGAGAACTCAAGCAGGTACAGGAAGTATTCCCAAGGAATTTGAAATTGGAAGTAGTTTTATTGTGGATTTTTCTGCTAAATATTTTTATTCTGAACGCATAACTGTATTTACTAATATAAATAACGTATTTGATAGTGCTTATGAAGTTGCACGACTTCCGGCAGGTTTAAGACCGGGAGCACCGTTTATGATTAATGCAGGAATTGGGTACTCATTTTAGTGTTAGTTAATTTATGATGCCTTAACCCCTTTGGTTTTCCAAGGGGGTTTTTAATTTAAAACACCTCTATTTTTTCAAAGAAATTGCACGGTCAGGATAGTCGGTTATAATTCCGTCAACTCCTTGTTTGAGCAATACTTTCATATCGCTAAGCGCATTGACAGTCCAAGGAATAACTTTGACTCCAAGATCTTGTGCTTTTTTAACAAGCTTTTTATCCACTTGCTTATAAAAGGGGCTAAAAATAGATGGTGTAAAACCCAATCTAGCCATTGCATCTTCAAACGATTCTTCATAGACCAAGGCTGCAAGTGCTATTTCAGGATAGGTTTTGTGAAGATAGTTGAGCACTCTAAAATCGAAACTTTGCAAACTCACACGTTCTAAATTTGTTTCTGAAGAAATAAGATTGACCACCAGTTCTGAAAACACTTCCGGTTTGGGATGAAAAATACCATCCCCTGCAGGGAGACTTTTGATTTCAATATTGTAATTTATTTTTCTGCCGTGGTTTTTTGCAAGGCTATCCATCATTTGCAAAACATCTTTCAACAAAGGTTTTTGAGCAAAAGTCAGTTCTTGTTCCGGAAACTCTTCAAAAAAGAGCGTTCCACAATCAAATTGTTTAACCTCTTGATAGGTCATTTCAAAAATGTTGAATGATTTTTGAGCTTCTTTTGGAATTAGCGAACCATCAGGTTGTTTGCAAATTTTTGAGTGCATCCAGGGTTCATGTGATACCACTACCTGCCCATCTTTTGTGATTACAACATCCATTTCAAGGGTATTCACTCCCAAAGTAAACGCTTTGACAAATGCCTGCAAGGTGTTTTCGGGAGCAAGACCCCTTGCACCGCGATGCCCTTGTAAATCAAACTGATATTTATCTTTTTGCAGTGGCACAGTCTCTTGGTATTGTTCATTTTGAGCTGAGACAATAAAAGTAGTAAACATAATAATGTAAAATTTAAACATTGGTGAGTTCATTTATAATTCATAGTATTTATAACAGATAAATACCCTCACAAAATACAAAAGAACACTACTCGGTAATTTAAGCTAAAATTAAAAAAAGGTAAAGTTTAATGTGGAAGGAAATAATTTTAAAAATTAAAAAAACACCTGAAAGAATCAATAACTCTATCAGGTGTTGTAGTATTAAATGTCATAATCTTGTTAACTATGCAAAGCCCTGTCTGCTGTTGCTGCCAAAGCGGCTTCTTTAACAGCTTCTGCATAGGTGGGATGTGCATGACTAGAACGAGCAATGTCTTCTGCGCTTGCGCGAAACTCCATCGCTATAACGGCTTCTGCTATTAAATCGGCTACACGGGCACCCACCATATGCACGCCCAGAACCTCATCTGTCGTTTTATCGGCCAGGATTTTTACAAATCCATCCATGTCACCACTGGCACGGGATCTTCCCAAGGCTCTCATAGAGAATTGACCCACTTTGTATTCCACTTTGGCTTCTTTGAGTTCCTCTTCGGTTTTACCTACTGAAGCCACTTCAGGCCAGGTGTAAACAACGCCGGGAATTAAATTGTAATCGATATGCGGTTTTTGACCGGCAATTACTTCGGCTACAAAAACGCCTTCTTCTTCGGCTTTGTGAGCGAGCATGGCACCACGCACCACATCGCCAATGGCATAAACATTCTTGATATTGGTTTGCAAATGGTCATTGACCTCTACCATACCTCTTTCAGTTACTTTCACGCCGGCTTTATCTGCTGCGAGCCCATCTGTGAAAGGTCTTCTTCCAACAGACACCAGGCAATAATCCCCTGTTAATTTGACGTCTTTATCATTTTTATCTTTAGCGGTAATGGTCACCTCTTTTCCTTTCACTGAAACGCCATTTACTTTGTGAGACAGAAGAAATTTTACCCCTTGTTTTTTCATTACTTTGGTAAGTTCTTTGCTTTGTGAGCTATCCATTGTAGGTAGTATGCGGTCCATATATTCAACCACAGTAACTTCAGCACCCAAACGACGATACACCTGACCAAGTTCCAAACCAATCACGCCACCACCAATCACAACCAAGTGCTTAGGAACTTCCTTTAGCGAAAGGGCTTCTGTTGAAGTAATGATTCTTTTTTTATCAATTTTGATGAAAGGCAAGGTAGCCGGTTTTGAGCCTGTAGCTATAATTATATTTTTTGCTTCGATGGTTTCAGTTTTGCCATCATTTTTTTTAATGTTGACGCGAGTGGAATCTTTAAAAGAACCAAGACCTTCATAAACATCTACCTTATTTTTGTCCATCAAATAGACGATGCCTTTTGTATTTTGGTCAACCACATCCTGTTTGCGCTCTATCATACGCTTGAAGTTCAACTTGATGTCACCCGGAATTTCAATCCCGTGGTCTTTAAAATGTTTTATGGCATCCTCATAATGATGAGACGAATCCAAAAGTGCTTTGGACGGAATACAACCCACATTGAGGCAGGTGCCTCCCAGAGTTGGATATTTTTCAATTATTGCGGTTTTCATTCCCAGTTGTGCACAGCGAATGGCTGCGACATAACCTCCGGGTCCTGAACCTATGATGGCAACGTCATATGAATTCATGTAAGTGGTTTTAAATTGTTTTACAAAAGTACAAATTACTGAATAGAATTATGATTATTGTACTGATAAAAACAGCTTAATTTATTGAAAAAATCAAACCCTCAAAGCAGTTTCACACTTCACTTCGTTAATACTAAAAGAGCTTTGTGTACTACCAATATGTTTTAAAGTGGTAAGCTTAGTGACCATAAACTCTCTGAAAGCGACCATGTCTTTTACCAAAATTTTAAGTAAATAATCATACTCACCGCTAATATGGTAACACTCCATCACTTCGTGGAGAGCAATCACTTCATTTTCAAATTTTGTGAGATATTCTTTGGTATGTTGCACCAATTTGATTTGGCAAAAAACTACAAAGCCTCTATCAACTTTTTCTTTATTAACTACGGCAACATACCGCTGAATGATTCCGGCTTTTTCAAGTTTTTTAATACGTTCAAAAACAGCTGTGACAGAAAGATTGAGCTGCAGGGATAACTCTTTGTTAGTTTGTTTGCTGTTTTCCTGAAGTAGCTTAATTAGTTTTTTATCGATAGCATCTATCATTTTAAAAATATTTTTTTCGGTTAAAAATTATAATTTAAACAAATAAACAATTTTAAATCTTAATATTAAATGTTTTTTAGAATAAAAATCTAAATATGAGGTATATCATTGACATTTAAACTAGTCTTCTGTATTTTTGAAGTTGAAAAAAATATTCATTTAAATCTTTCGCTGTAGCGAAAAAAGATTATGGCATTTAAACCCGCAAACAATATTCAGGATTTACAATACTTTGGCGAATTTGGAGGGGTGAATCCTTCCATTTCAGATTCGTCAACATATACATTTCTTTCAGCAAAGACTATGTTTGACACCTTTGAAGGCAATGCAGACGGTTGTTATTTATACTCGCGACACTCCTCTCCTTCCAATCTTTATCTGGGAAAAGCACTAGCTGCTATGGAAGGTACTGAAGCCGCCAATGTGACTGCAACCGGTATGGGTGCTATTACACCAGTGATTTTGCAATTATGTGGCGCAGGTGATCATATTGTTTCCAGCCGAACGATTTATGGGGGCACATATGCATTTTTGAAAAATTTTGCCCCGCGCCTTGAAGTCAAAACTACATTTGTCAACATTACCAAACTCGACGAAGTGGAAGCCGCCATCACACCAAAAACCAAAATACTCTATTGTGAAACCGTAAGCAACCCCTTACTGGAAGTGGCAGACGTCCCCGGGCTTGCTATACTTGCTAAAAAATACAACATACAATTGGTGGTTGATAATACCTTCTCACCGCTTTCGGTTTCTCCAAAACTACTGGGAGCAAATATTGTGATTCACAGTTTGACTAAGTTTATAAATGGAAGCAGTGACACTATGGGCGGCGTGGTTTGTGGAACTCAGGAACTTATTGATAACCTGAGAAATGTAAACGATGGTGCCAGTATGCTTTTGGGTGCTTCAATGGACAGCCTTCGTGCTGCTTCTATTTTAAAGAATATGAGAACGCTCCACATCAGAATGAAACAGCACAGTTACAATGCTTTGTATCTTGCAAAGCGTTTTGAAAAAGACGGTATCAAAACCGTTTATCCCGGTTTGAAATCCCATCCCAGTCACAAGTTGTTTACCACAATGATGCACAAAGAATATGGCTATGGCGGAATGCTAACCATAGATGTGGGTAGTCTTGACAAAGCCAATGAATTGATGGAATTAATGCAAAAAGAAAACATTGGCTACCTTGCTGTGAGTTTAGGCTTTTACAAAACTTTATTTAGTGCTCCGGGGAGTTCGACCTCATCAGAAATACCGGAGGATGAACAAGCTGCAATGGGCTTGACTGATGGATTGATCAGGTTTTCTATTGGATTAGACAACGATATTGAGCGTACATATAAAGAAATAAAAAAGTGTATGAAAACCGTCGGTTTTTTCTAAAGTTCAAAAAAATACAATTGAAATTCGTTTAAAAAGGCTTTTGATATGATTTCAAAAGCCTTTTTTTTTAACCATCTGTGAACTTATTTCATCCAATCATAAAGAGCTTCTTGCAATTTTCTTTTCAAAGTTGTAACATTACAATTCAAAATTAACCGACCCAATATGAAAGATAAAAGTAATGTCAATATAAAAAGTGACGTGAGTTCAAATAAGGAATTGAATATCTGGGAAGCAATGATTCCTGTAGTTGCCTTGATTGGCATGCTTTTTTACAATGTTTTTTATGCTTTTGGTGATGATGCCTTGGCTGGAAGTAATCAGTTTATTTTATTGCTGGGAGGAGCGATTGCTGCCATAGTTGGTTATTTCAACAAGGTATCGATTGAAAAAATGTTTGATGCAGTAGCTGAAAACGTTAAGTCCACCTCAACAGCCATTCTTATTTTGCTAATGGTGGGAGCTTTAGCCGGCACTTGGATGGTGAGTGGTATTATACCAACGATGATTTATTATGGAATGCAAGTGTTGAGTCCGGCGATATTTTTAGCTTCTTGTGTTGTAATTTGTTGTGTGATTTCAGTTGCAACCGGAAGTAGTTGGACGACTTCAGCCACTGTGGGTATTGCTTTAATTGGCATAGCTAGTGCGCTCGATATTTCTTTAGGGATGACAGCAGGTGCTATTCTTTCAGGGGCTTATTTTGGAGATAAACTTTCGCCATTGAGCGATACAACAAACTTAGCTCCCGCTATGGCTGGAACCGATTTGTTTACTCACATACGGTATATGACAATAACAACAATCCCTACTATTGTTGTTACTATTATTGTGTTTATAATTATTGGGGTAAATCTGGGTACAAAAGGCGATGTGGAAACGCAGGGAATTCTAACTTCAATAGACGCAGCTTTTAATATAAATCCCCTGTTGTTTGTTGTGCCTCTAGTTGTGATTGTTCTTATTGTAAAAAAGACATCCCCTCTTGTAGCTTTACTTATAGGAACTTTATTAGCAGGTTTAGCTGCACTCATTTTTCAACCTCAAATTGTAGCCTCCATTGGAGGTTCTGAAACCTTGTCTTTTGAAAGTGGATATAAAGGGGTTATGAATGCTATTACAGTTGATACTTCTGTGGCTACTGATAATGAAATTCTTGCCGATTTATTTTCAGCCGGAGGTATGAGTGGAATGCTGGGTACTATCTGGCTAATTATCTGTGCAATGGTTTTTGGCGGTATTATGGATGCTATTGGAGCTCTTAAAGTGATTACAAGCTCATTGCTTAAAATGTTTCACACCACATTTGGTCTTTTTGCAAGTACCGTGGCGAGTTGTTTGGCTTTGAATGTTACTGCCTCAGACCAATACCTTGCCATCGTTGTGCCCGGAAAAATGTTTGCCAAAGCTTATGAAGATAAAGGGTTGTCTCCTGAAAATTTAAGTAGAACTCTGGAAGACTCCGGTACAGTTACTTCAGTACTCATACCCTGGAATACCTGTGGTGCTTACCATAGTGGAGTTTTGGGTGTGGGAGTGGGTGAATACTTTATGTATGCTATTTTTAACTGGTTAAGCCCATTTACAACATTATTTTTTGCAGCTTTGGGTATCAAAATCAAAATGATTACCGGTAAAACAGCTTAAAGACAACCATTTTTTCCTATTATTTTCAATGAATCGTTGTTAGAAATTTATTTCATAATTAACAATTAAGCCCGACGAAAGTTTTATTTTTACTAAAAAAATTTATGGCAACAATCACATTGGGAGGAACTCCCGCAAACACAAACGGAAATTTACCACAACAAGGAACTAAAGCACCAAAAGTGACACTTTCAAAAACAGACCTATCAAATGTCTCCCTAAAGGATTATGAAGGGCAGAAGCTGGTTTTAAATATTTTCCCAAGTGTCGATACAGGCGTTTGTGCTTCATCTGTGAGAAAGTTTAATGAAGAAGCATCAAATCTCAAAAACACAAAAGTTCTTTGTATTTCAAGAGATTTACCCTTTGCGCAAGCTCGTTTTTGTGGTGCTGAAGGATTAAATAATGTCGAATGCTTATCAGACTTTAAAGATGGTAATTTTGGGAAAGCTTTTGGTGTAGAAATACAGGATGGAGCATTTCAGGGCTTGCATGCAAGAGCTGTGGTTGTATTGGATGAAAAAGGCAATGTGATATACAACGAACTCGTTCCGGAAGTGGGTCAGGAACCAAATTATACAGAAGCGCTAAAACATGTTTAATGTTTTTTAGAAGTTTTATCAAAAGTCGTCTTTCCGGTTTCAAATACGCAACCCGAGGCGCTTGGCTTCTCTTAAAAAGAGAACAAAGTATTCAGGTACAGGTGTTTGTATCTTTGGTCGTCATAGGTGCCGGATTTTATTTTGATATTACTGCAACAGAATGGATGTTTCAACTATTTGCTATTGGTTTAGTCCTCAGTATTGAAGGAGTCAATACAGCAATTGAGGAAATCGTCAACTTTGTACATCCTGATTTTCACAATAAAATTGGGTTGATTAAAGATATTGCAGCTGGTGCCGTATTTGTTGCGGCTATTACTGCAGTTTCTATTTCATTTCTTATCTATTACCCGTATCTTTTTAATTGCTAAACAATTTTAAAAAATACTCTTAAAAAAGCTTTAGTAAACAAAAAAAGGATTTTATATTTGCAGCCTTATTGGAGAAATGGCAGAGCGGTCGAATGCGGCAGTCTTGAAAACTGTTGAGGGTCACACCTCCGGGGGTTCGAA
>DAINOA010000082.1:0-9088 GCA_036735625.1 Planktosalinus sp.
TGATGTTATCTACCCTTGCCGGCAGTAAACTCGGTATCTGGTCTGCACACGGTGAAGGCAAATTTAGCTTTCCTTACGGAAAAGAAAAATACAACATTGTGGGCACATACGGTTATGAAGGCTACCCTGCCAACCCCAATGGTTCTGATTTCAACACCGCCATCATGACCGATACTACAGGCAGACATTTGGTGATGATGCCCCATTTAGAGCGCTCTACCTTCCCGTGGAACTGGGCATATTACCCAAAACATAGAAACGATGAACTTTCGCCCTGGCTGGAGGCGTTTATCAATGCAAAGGAATGGTTGGAAACAAAATAGAAGTTAACAAAACTTTTCGAGCTTATTGAGACTGACTTAAAGTAAAAATCCTTTTTTACTCAAGGAAAACCATATTCACTTTAACACTTGTATTGATATCTAATTAAGGATGTCAAATACAAACGAATTACTGTACAATCCTTTTGAAACCTCTCTTTTAAATGATTTTACAGTTCGTCAATTGAGGAATACCTTTTGTCAATTCATTAAATATCAAAATTTTCTCCCATCCTATTTTTGTGTCAAAATTATAAAATTTGACATACCATGAAAACCATTTTACTTCTTTTTAGCTTATTGATTACTGCTACTCTTTTCAGCCAACATGCTTTTTTTATTCATGTGGCCACACCTGAAAACAGTTCAGGGAATTTGACCGTTTTGGATCACCCATTGCTAAATAGCAACCCTAATGCACATCTTATTATTACACACAATTTTGATGCAGGAGACCCTAATGGAGGAGTTTATAATAATAATGTCCACGGTTTGTTTTATTCAAATGTATTTCAACGCTGGACCATTTTTAGGGAAAATCAAAACCCCATCGTTAATTTAAGTGCTTATAATGTCTATGTGGAAACCGGCAATCAGGCTTTTGTTCACATAGCCGATGCAGGGCCTGAATCCATAATTGATAACGAGTTATTGAATGGAAATCCTGATGCAAAACCAGTTTTTTCAAATTACTACAATCCTTTTTCGGTCTATAATAATAATAATTATGGTTTGTATTATAATGAAACCAATAATAGATGGGGTCTTTATACTGAGAACTTTACAGACATCCCAGATGGAGCAGCATTTTTCTTTGTGGGGGGTGAAAACAAAAACCAGGATGTCATCGCTTTTAGTTTTGAAGCTACCCCTGCAGATATTATTCCAGAAGCTATGATAATTAATCATCCATTTCTTAATGACAATCCGGATGCCATATTTGTCATAAGCCATAACTGGGGCATAGAAGGTGAAACTTCAAATGTTATAGTCAATATACCGGTGACGCTTACATATTATGAAGGTTATTGGTACGTTTTCACCGAAAATTCATCGAATTTTGAGGTAGGCACAAAATTTAATATTATGATGGACAGTGCTTTTCTATCCACAAATACCCACAACACCTTAACCACCACACTTTATCCTAACCCGGCTACAAACCAGATTCATTTTAAAGCGCAGGATGTTGTAGATTCAATAATAATCTTTGACAACCTAGGAAGAGTAGTCTGGCAGGAAGAAGTAAATGGCACAGCTACCACCATTGATATATCAAGACTTAAAAATGGTGTGTATTTTATGCATGCAAAGGCCAATAGAGCTGTATCCACCCAAAAGTTCATCAAAAAATAAAATAATTGTAAGTACGCACACGATCACATTCTGTTTGTTTTTTGAATGGATATTTAAAATCAGACTTTATCGGTTATTCACTTTTAACAATAAAAATCATGAAAACAATTTTACTTCTTTTTAGCTTATTGATTACTACTCTTTTCGGCCAACATGCATTTTTTATTCATGTGGCAACACCTGAAAATAGCTCAGGGAATTTGACCATTATGGATCATCCAATGTTAAATAACGATCCGGATGCTCACCTCATTATTACACACAATTTTGTCGCAGGAGACCCAAATGGGATTTATAATAATAATGTCACCGGTATATTTTACTCAAATATATTTCAACGCTGGACCATTTTTAATGAAAATCAAAACCCCATTGTTAATCTAAGTGCTTATAATGTCTATGTGGAAAAAGGGGGGCAAGCATTTGTTCACATTGCTGATGAAACAAATATTGGATCAAATGGTCCCGGTGATTCAATTATTGATAACGGGTTAATGAATGGCAATCCCGGAGCAGAAGCGGTTTTTTCAAATTATTATAACCCATTTAGTGTATATAACAATTTTAATTATTTGTTATATTATGATCAAAACATCAACAAGTGGATAATTAGTAATCAAAGTGGCTCAGACATCCCCAATCAAGCGGCTTTCTTCTTTGTGGGTGGTGAAAACAAAAACCAGGATGTCATCGCTTTTAGTTTTGAGGCGACAATTGATGATGTTTTTCAGGAAACGATTAGAATAAACCACCCCTTTCTCATTAACAATCCCGATGCTATTTTTGTTATCAGTCATAACTATGGAGTTCCTGGTGACACTTCAAATGTTGTAGTCAATGTTCCGGTGACGCTTTCCTATTATGAAGGTTATTGGTACGTTTTCACCGAAAATTCATCGAGTTTTGAGGTAGGCACAAAATTTAATATTATGATGGACAGTGCTTTTTTAACGACAAATGAACATAGTACAATTGCCACTACACTTTATCCTAACCCTGCTTCAAACCAGATTCATTTTAAAGCTCAGGATGTTGTGGATTCAATAATAATCTTTGACAACTTGGGAAGAATAGTCTGGCAGGAAGAAGTAAATAGCACAGCGACCACCATTGATATATCTCGACTTAATAATGGTGTGTACTTTATTCAGGCAAAGGCCAATAGTGCTGTATCCACTCAAAAATTCATCAAAAAATAAACGATATGGGGATTCTGGATTGAAAACAGTATCCCCATATTAATAATAAAATAATTTATAGTAAACACTCGATCACATTCAGTTTTTTTTTGAATGGATCATTTAACATCAGACTTTGTCGAGGATTTCACTTTTAAAAATAAAAATAATGAAAACAATTTTGCTCCTTTTTTTTAATTTATTGATTACTGCTGCTCTTTTTGGTCAACATGCATTTTTTACCCATGTAGCCACGCCAGATAACATATTTGGTAATTCAAGCTATCTGGACCATCCTTTATTGAATGGCAATCCCGATGCGATATTTATTGTCTCTCATAGGTATGATATTGGTATCCCTAATGGGGCAATTTTTAACAATAATATTACAGGGACTTATTATCAAGACGGAGAGTGGATAATCTATAATGAAAATTTCACCCCTATGGTTGAAAATAGTGGGTATAATATTTATGTAGAATCAGGAAATCAAGCATTTGTTCACATAGCTGATATTGCAAGTCAAGGCGGTTTCCCCGGGGAAACAATTTTAGATCATCCCCTACTTAACGGCAATCCTGGTGCAACTCCTGTAATCACTAATACCTGGATTGGAGTGAACAATAATAAAAATTATGGGGTTTGGTATAATGGGACCATAAACAGATGGCTTATTTATTCGGAAAATTTATTAACTATTACTGAAAATACTGCCTTTTTTGTAGTTGCCGGTGAAAACAAAAATCAAGATGTTATTGGTTTTTCCTATGAAGCTGCACCAGAAGATATTATATTTGAATATATAGAAATCAATCATCCACTTTTAAACGACAATCCCAATGCCTTGTTTGTGATAACCCACAACTGGGGTCTTCAGGGTGATTCTTCTAATATTATTATTAACAGTGTTCACAGTATATTATATTCTGAAGATACAAATAGATGGTATATCGGGAGAGAAAACGGAACGGAGGCAGTTGCAGGATCAAAATTTAATATTATGATGGACAATTCAACTCTTTCTACAAACACCCAAAATAAAATTGTTACCACTGTTTATCCCAACCCTGCAACTGATATGCTAACTATCCAAACCGAAGTCATAATAGATTCTATAGAAATTTACAATGCAATTGGACAACAGGTTTTATCAAAGAAAGTGAACGCTATTGAAGCTACCATAAATGTTGTAAATATTACAAATGGTGTTTACTTTATAAAAATAGTCTCAGGAGATAAAACCTCCATACATCAATTTATCAAAAAATAGAGGGAAATCAAAAAGTAGTATTTTTTTTCATGTTTAGTTTAAAAAAGCCTCCGCAAATTGGAGGTTTTTTTTTGTTTATCAATTGAAATAACCCGTTTATCAATTTGTCCCTTAAATAACTCCTGCATCAAAATAGATTTGCATAGAATTAATTAAAAATTAAAATTATGAAAACAAGTTCAACTTTTTATTTACTAGTGTCGGTCCTTATTGGATCCTTTTTATCAAGTTCAAATGCCTATGCACAACCTGCAAATGATCTTATTCAAAATGCCATTAATATAGGGAATGGACCTATAGATTATTTTGCAGCAAATGTTGACTTTCCAAATGCCACGTCAACCGGTGACGGAAATCAAATAACTTGCCCATCCGGAGACAAAAAAGGAATATGGTATAAATTTAAAGCAACAACTAATGGCTCTGCCGGAGGAGGAATTGTTACTCCTAGTAATCCCAGGTACACTTTTTATACTGCTCCGGATATCTACCAAATAGATTCCTCTAATCTTGTATATGTAGAAGATGTAAATAATAATTGTCAAAATAACAATTTAACAAGTATAATTGTAACAACTAATACTTCATATTATGTCTTTGTAAGTAATGATGTTGTTTCTAACTTTTATTTAAATGCAATCGATGCTTTTGGTCAACCGGCAAATGATTTAATTGAAAATGCTATAAGTTTGAATAATCAAACCATGCCTTTTATTGATGAAGATGTACATTTTTTAATGGCAACAGATACAAATGACGACGGGCAAAATGGTGGCTGTGATACCTCAACAGAAAGAGTAGTATGGTACAAATTTACCGCAGACCAAGATGGTATGGTCAATGCCTTTTTTGAACACAATGTGCAATTTAATGCCCTTATTTTTTATTCTGCTGCAAATGCAAATGCCACCAGCGGCGCAGATCTAACTTATGTCAATCAGGTCAACAATCCTTGTGACTATAATAATGAAGCATCCATTGAAGCTGAAGCAGGAACAACGTATTATATTGCGGCAATCTGTAGTCAAAGGGCATATAATAATGTCATTGTCGATGTCAGTCTGGCACTCTCTGTAAATGAAAACCAAATTGAGGGTTTTAGTTTTTACCCAAACCCGGTACAGAATGAACTGCATTTAAAAGCAATACATGCGCTGGAAACCATAACTATTTATAACCTGATGGGCCAAGTAGTCTATAAAGAAAAGGGAATGTCTACAAACACTAGTATTAATATGGAAACTTTGACAAGTGGTTTGTATATGATGGAGGTAAGCAGTCAAGGAAAGAAAGCTACTTATAAAGTCATTAAAAAATAAATCCTGATTATTATAAAAAACCCATATAAAGCTGCTTTATTTTATAAAGCAGCTTTATTAACAAGACTATGATTTAATTATGGAGGATATAAAACTGAAATCATTTCAATCCCAAATGAATCCTCATTTCGTATTTAATACGCTTAATGCAATACAATATTATATCTCAACCAATGAAAAAACAAATGCTTTAAAATATATTTCGGTTTTAGGTAAACTTTTCAGGTATCATCTCAATAACCTGGAAGCAGATTCTGTAGTGCTTCATTCAGAGATTGAAATGATTCATTGGTACATTAAACTCCAAAATCTAAGGTATGACAACCGCTTTGATTTACAAATATCTTCAAACTACAACACAAAAGAAAAAGAACCTCATATACCCTCTTTTATTTTACTGACTGTTTTTGAGAACCTGATAGAGACTTCAGTTACTTTCAATAATAACCAATACATTTTAAAAACCCATTTTGAAATCTTCTCAAAACAAATTGGGATTGAAATTGAATTAACGGCACTTGAAAAGGATAGTAATCAAACAATCTATAATCCGGAATACAGGCAAAAATTACTCAATTGGGAAGATCAAATGGACGCGTTGGTAAAAACAAAAAAATACAATATTCAAAAAAAAATCAATCTATATAACGATAAAAACAATAACTTTATTGGTTGTAAAATAAATCTAGTCTTGCCTAATTTGTCATAACTATGCTGTACTGCTTTAAAAGCATAATTATCATTGTTATATTTTTTATAACAATTTCACAAAGTATGGCTCAGGCTGACAGGATTCAGTTTGATGTTTTAAAAACAACTGTTGATACAATTCATGTCAATCATTTTAAAAATAATAAATTAGATTCTCTCTTTTTTCCGGCTTCCGCTTTCACTAAGATTACACCCAAAGATATTTACTGGATACGCATTAATTTTAAGCAGCAATATTTTGATATACCAAATGACTCTATTGTTTTTCTGAGTATGTCTTCTTTTAATAAAACCTCTTTATTTACGCAAAAAAACAAAGTAATAACAGAGGAGTATTACGGAACTTTTGATGTTAAAGATTCGCGGGAACTATTAATACCGGTAGATTTAAACCATCTTATTGAAGACACCTATGTTTATCTAAAAGTAAGGCGTTTGATAAACAGGGTGCCAATAAGTAAGATAGGAATGTACAACCTTGACAGTAAAGCAAATTATTATTATCAAAAATTTATTCCAAAAAGTACAGAAAACCAACTTATTACCAATTATTTGTTTGTTGGCATCTGTTTACTTATCATGTTTATAGCAACCATCCTATTTTTTATTTACAAAAAAACAGAATACATATTTTACACGCTTAATATTCTCTGTTTAATGATTTATTTCGGAAGGAATTTTTCTGATCTGTATATCTCAATTTTCGGAAGCAGAACATTTGCAAATTATGTGATAACCATTCTATTGGAAGTACTTATTTATGTTTGTTATTTTCAGTTTATAAAATATTATTTAAATACAAAGGAAATCTATCCCCGCTTTCATAAGAGTTTGAACTATATGCTGATTTTTTTGGCTGTCATTTCTTTGGGGATGTATTATAGCTTATTTACCGAAAATTATGTGGCAAACTTGGTTTTACTCGACATACGCATTGTGGTTGTTACCATTTATGTGTTGTCCAGTTTATTCTATCTATATTATTTTCGAAAAACAAAAACAACCTATTTTGTCATTATTGGTTCACTGTCTTATTTTATTGGTGCCATATTACTCTATCTGTTTTTTGACAATAAATTTTTCATCTACAGCACAATAGTTGAAATAATTATTTTTGGATTAGGTCTTGGTTACAAGTTAAAAATAGAGTACAATGAAAAACTGGAAGTACAACAGGAGGCTCTGGATAATTATTCAAGCGCATTAAGGGCTCAAATGAACCCTCATTTTATTTTTAATTCATTAAACTCCATTCAATATTTGGTATTTCAAAAAGATACAGAAAAAGCATTAAAATATATTACAAAATTTAGCCGGCTAATGCGGGGAACAATGGAAGATTCCATTAATAAAAGAATAACATTGGATGAAGAAATAAAGCTACTAAAAACCTATCTAGAGATTGAATCATTGCGTTTTGATGATGCCTTTTCCTATACTATTAATTTAGATGAAAGAACAGATGCTAAAGAGATAGAAATCCCTTCCTTTCTCATTCAACCATTTGTTGAAAATGCAATTATTCACGGGCTCCACCACAAAAAAACCAGTGATAAAAAAATAACTATTTCCTTTACAGATTTTCCTGACTACTTAGCTTGCACCATTGAAGACAATGGCATTGGCAGGCAAGCCGCACAAACACTTCAAAAGTATGATGTGAAAAATACAAATAAATCCCGTGCGTTAACTCTTACGCAAACCCGTCTAAGCGCAATGCAAAAGGAAACAGGTTATGATAGTGCCATTTTTATTGAAGATTTGTATAATGAACAAGGAGAACCCTCGGGCACCAGGGTAACCGTTAATATTCCCAAAAACTAAAAGTATGATATTAAAAGCTATTATTATTGAAGACGAATTGAAAAGCCGTGAAATTTTAAAAAATATGCTGGAAGAATATTGCGATAGTGTAAAAGTAATAGCCTCTGCTTCAAATGTAACAGATGCCATAGACTTGCTTAATTCTACTCAAACAGATGTGGTCTTTATGGATATAGAACTACAGTCAGGCACCGGTTTTGATATTCTTTCCCAATTGCCTGAAATCAATTTTAAAGTCATTTTCACCACCGCCTTTGACCAATATGCTATCAAAGCGGTAAAATTCAGCTCTCTGGATTATTTATTAAAACCCATTGATCTGGAAGAATTACAGGACGCTGTGGAAAAAGTCAAGATCATCAAGAATGAAGAAGACTATAACAAGCAGTTGCAGCTTTTAATTAAAAATATTCAACACCCTAAACATTCGCGAATTTGCCTGTCAACCTCAGATGGTTTTGAATTTATAAACATTATTGAAATTCTATACTGTGAAGCTGAGGGATCTTACACTTGCTTTAAACTAGTAAACGGGGAGAAAATTCTGGTTAGCAAACATCTTAAAGAATATGAAAATATGTTGGCAGATCAAAACTTTATGAGGGTTCATAAAAGCTATTTGATCAATCTAAAAGAAGTCAAAAAATTTGTAAAATCAGATGGAGGGTATATTGTGATGAATAATGATGATATTATAAGTATTTCAAGAGATAAAAAAGAATTGTTTATAGCTGCAATGCAAATTCTTACTTAATAAACTCAATTGACCTCCAATAATAAAATATCTATTTTAACTATCCTATAGCTACCGTTTGAAGTAAACTTTAATCGGTTTTTTTATAAAAAAAATGATTTCTACCATCTATGCATTGAAAATTACCATCCATCAATCAACTACTTTTATAAAAATATGCCTGCTGTAGTTTTGTCTCATAAACTTTAATAAAATTAGTATGAAAACATTATCTACAACAGTATTAGTATTTGCTTTTAGCTTAACACTCGGATTGGCCAATCTAATTGCACAACCCGTGAACGATTTAATTGAAAACGCAATTGACCTTGAAGAACTTCAAGAGGCTGTTGAAAAAGTTAAAATAGCCAAAAATA
>DAINOA010000083.1:0-9061 GCA_036735625.1 Planktosalinus sp.
AAATCAGGCAGATGATGTATTTGTCCCTGTCATTTGACCACCGCATCGTGGATGGTTTTTTAGGAGGTAGTTTCCTGAGAAGGATTGCTGATTATTTTGAACAGTTTGATAGTAAAAGAAAAATATAAAACTCTTTGTGCTCCTTTGTGCTTCTTTGTGCAACTTTGCGTAATAGCTACCGCAGAGTTTCACAAAGAAAACCGGAGTTTCGCAAAGAAAACCATTTAGAAATGAATCATAAAATAAATAAAGATACCTTCAAAAAAGCCTTCAAAAACGTCTGCACCGCCAAAGCCATGGCAGAGCTGTATGAAGAAAATTTTAAAGTGGTTTCAAAATATGTACACGCCACTTCCCGCGGGCACGAAGTTATTCAGACTGCTTTGGGAATGCAGCTTTTACCTCAGGATTACGCATACCCCTATTATCGCGATGACTCGATGTTACTAAGTTTTGGGTGTACGCCAAAAGATTTGATGTTGCAACTGCTCGCAAAAAAAGACGACCCGTTTTCCGGCGGACGGACTTATTATTCGCACCCAAGTTTGCGGGATGATGACAAGCCTAAAGTGCCCCACCAGAGTAGTGCTACTGGCATGCAGGCCATTCCGGCTACGGGGGCGGCTTTGGGTATGCATTACCGCGAAGGCGGTAATCTCTTTAATGAAGAAGAGCGGTATGGGTTTTTGTTTCCGGAATCTGAAGGACGAGATTCCCGCCTTCGCGTGAATTTGCCGATTGTTGTTTGTTCTCTCGGCGACGCTTCAGTAACCGAAGGCGAAATCGCCGAGGCTTTTCAAATGGCTGCCTTGAAGCAATTACCTATTTTATATTTAGTTCAGGACAACGGTTGGGATATCTCGGCAAATGCTGCAGAAACACGCGCTCAGGATGCTTTTGAATATGCCAAAGGTTTCCACGGTCTCGAAGCCATTTCCATTGATGGAACCGATTTTATTGAAAGCTATACGCAGCTTCAAAAAGTAATAGAAACCATCCGAAAAGAGAGAAGACCCTTTTTGGTGCACGCTAAAGTCCCGTTATTGAATCACCATACATCAGGGGTGAGGATGGAATGGTACCGCGATGATTTGGAGGAGGCGCGCTCGCTTGATCCTTATCCGAAAATTAGAAAGCAATTGTTGGATAATGGTTTCGCTGAAGCGGAAATAAAAGACATCGAGACTTCCGCCTACGCGGAAGTTAGGAAAGACTTCGAAGAAGCCCTAAAAGCAGAAGACCCTAAACCCGAAGATTTATTCACATACGATTTTGCGCCCACACCCATCACTGAAGAAACCGGAACAAGAACTCCCAAAGGTGCTGAAAAAGTGGTGATGGTGGATTGTGCCCTTTTCGGTATAGAAGAATTGATGAGGAAACACAAAGAATGTCTGCTTTATGGGCAGGATGTGGGTGGACGTTTGGGAGGTGTTTTTCGCGAAGCGGCAACACTGGCACAAAAATTTGGTGACAACCGGGTGTTTAATACACCCATTCAGGAGGCGTTTATAGTTGGCAGCACCGCAGGAATGAGTGCGGTGGGCTTAAAACCTATTGTGGAAGTACAGTTTGCAGATTATATATGGCCGGGATTGAATCAATTATTTACTGAAGTAAGCCGCAGTTGCTACCTATCCAACGGGAAATGGCCGGTGTCGATGATACTGCGCGTTCCCATTGGCGCTTATGGAAGTGGAGGACCCTACCATTCATCTTCGGTAGAAAGCATAGTGACAAACATTAGAGGAATAAAAATCGCCTATCCCAGTAATGGGGCCGATTTAAAAGGATTGATAAAAGCAGCTTATTATGACCCAAATCCGGTGATAATTTTGGAGCATAAAGGATTGTATTGGAGTAAAGTTCCGGGAACTAAAGGAGCCACTTCTGTAGAGCCTGCAGAGGATTATGTATTGCCTTTTGGTAAAGCGTGGTTATTACAAGAAATATGGAAACGGGAAAATGTGGAAACCGCCACCATTGTCTCTTATGGGATGGGCGTCCACTGGGCCATGAACGCTACACAAGGAATGCGGGACCGCGTTGAAATTATCGATTTGCGCACACTTTTTCCATTGGATGAAAAAACCATTATGAAATCAGTTAAAAAAACCGGAAAATGTCTGGTAGTGACTGAAGAACCTTCCAATAACAGTTTTGCCAGAGCGCTTGCAGGAAAAATTCAGGAGGAATGTTTTCAGTACCTTGACGCCCCGGTGATGACCATTGGTTCAGAAAATATGCCGGCCATCCCCCTGAATTCTACTTTGGAACAAACCATGATTCCAAGTACGGAAAAGGTAAGGGCTAAACTTGAAGAACTTTTAGATTATTAAAATATAAAAATTCAATTAACTATCTTTACGCCTATTAAAAAACCAAAAACAATGAACAAACTATCATTTTTAACTGTATTTTCAGTTTTATTTATTTTTATTTCCTGCAAGGATTCAGAACAGGAAAAAGAAGTTTCACAAGAGTGGGACGTGAGTGTTGAACACCTTGAAAGACACATTAAAGAATTATCATCAAATGCTTATATGGGCAGAATGCCAATGACCATTGGTGAAGAACTCACAGTTGCTTATCTTGAAAAAGAATTAAAAGACATTGGTGTTGCTCCCGGAAATAATGGTTCTTATCTTCAGGACGTTTCATTAATTACAGTGAACTCTGTGGCAGATGAACAATTAACTTTTACGGGTGGAACCAGTACTTTAACAATAAATAAGGGAGAAGATTTTGTAGCCTATTCACAACTCATTCAGGAGGAAATAAAAGTTGAAGATGCTGAACTTGTTTTTTGTGGTTTTGGTATCGTTGCACCGGAATATGGATGGAACGATTATGAAGGCATTGATATGACAGGAAAAATCGCTGTAGTCATGGTAAATGACCCGGGTTATTACCTTCAGGATGAAACTATGTTTACCGGAAACGCTATGACCTACTATGGTCGCTGGACTTACAAATATGAAGAAGCAGCCAGACAAGGAGCTGCAGGTATAATTATCATTCATGAAGATGCTGCAGCAGGATATCCTTGGGGAGTAGTTCAAGGCTCATGGTCTGGTGCTAAAATGCAACTGGATTTGCCGGAAAGCTCTAAAGAGTATGCACCTATGCAAGGTTGGATAACATCAAATGTGGCACAACAACTTTTTGACCAAGCCGGTAAGAATCAGGAAGAATTGTTTGAAAGTGCCAAAAGTGCCGATTTTACTCCAACACCATTAGGTATCAAAACAAGTGTTACAATGAAAAACACCTTTGAGCGTGGAACCTCTCCAAACGTTATTGGAATAATAGAAGGTTCATTAAGACCTGATGAATACATCATTTATACAGCTCACTGGGACCATCTGGGAGGTGAAGACCCCAATGACAGTAGTACAATTTATAACGGTGCAGTTGATAACGCAACAGGTACAGCCATGCTCCTCGAAATTGCAAGAGCGGTGAAAGAACGAGAAGAGCCTCTTGAGAGGTCAATGGTTTTCTTGTTTGTAACTGCAGAAGAACAAGGTTTATTAGGTTCAGAATATTATGCATCAAACCCAATTTTTCCAACAAATAGAACAGTTGCCAATATGAACGTGGATGCCGTATTTCCTTATGGGCCAACAAATGATGTGCTTGTAGTGGGTCACCACCAAAATGATTTGGCAGATTGGGCAGAAGATATTGTAGCAGGTCAAGACAGATACATTTTGCCAGACCAGGAGGCTGAAAAAGGTTTTTACTATCGTTCAGATCACTTCAACTTAGCTAAAGTGGGAATTCCAGCAATGTACGCTAGTGGAGGGACAGACTTAAGAGACGGCGGAAAAGAAGAAGGAAAAAGACTTCGTACAGAATACAACCAAAAATACTATCACAAACAAGGTGATGAGTACAATCCTGAAACATGGAATATGGGTTCAATAGCACAAGATGCTGAGTTTTATTTCAGGCTGGGTGCTAAAATAGCTAACAGCCAAGACTGGCCGCAGTGGAGTGAGAATTCTGAGTTTAGAGCGGTTAGAGAAAAAGATATGGAGTCAAAATAGTGCTATTTTAATTTTAATATATAAAAGGGGCAATTTTGCCCCTTTTATATTTAAGATTTTTTAATATTTTTATTTAAAACAATTCTAAATAACTATATTTGCAAGCGAAATTAATTTGAGAAATTCTATGAAAAATATAGTTTTAGTTTTGCTTGTGCTCACGTTATTTTCCTGTAAAAATCAAACACTTACCGGTGATGAGTTGAATGTTTATACCCACCGTCATTATGAATCTGATCAGGAATTGTTCAAGCTATTTGAAGAAAAAACCGGAATCAAGGTCAACGTCATCAATGCCAGTGCAGATGAACTGATACAAAAAATGAGCCTTGAAGGTCGCAATTCTCCTGCAGATGTCTTGATAACAGTAGATGCCGGGAGACTTCACAGAGCTAAAACATCTGATTTATTACAGCCCATTTCATCAAAAACTTTAGACTCAATCATTCCTTCTTATTTGAAAGATGAAGATAACCATTGGTTTGCTTTAACAAAACGGGCTCGTGTGATCGCTTATGCTAAAGACAGGGTAAACCCGGAAGAACTTTCCACATTTGAAGCATTAACCGATGAAAAATGGCAGAACAAATTAGTCATTCGCTCTTCCGGAAATATTTACAATCAGTCACTTTTGGCTTCCATTATTGCAAACCACGGAGAGGAATATGCCAAAGAATGGGTGGCCGGGATTGTAAAGAATATGGCAAGAACCCCAAGAGGGAATGACAGGGATCAGGTAAAAGCAATTGCTGCAGGTGAAGGGGATTTGGCGATTGTAAATACCTATTACATCGGCTTGATGGAAAATTCAAGTAATCCTGAAGAAGTTCAGGTTACCCAATCAATTGGTCTTTTCTTTCCCAATCAGGAAACCACCGGAACCCACATTAATGTAAGTGGAGCAGGGGTTGCAAAATATGCACCCAATAAAGAAAACGCCATTAAATTCATAGAATTTTTAGTTTCTGAAGAAGCTCAAAGTGTATTTGCACTTTCCAACTATGAATATCCTGTAAACGTAAATGTTGAGGTTTCTGAAACCTTAAAGCGTTGGGGTGAATTTAGGGAAGATTCCCTGAACTTATCACTTCTTGGCGAAAACAACAAAAATGCTGTAATTCTATTTGATGAAGGAGGCTGGAGATAACGAAATATTTTCCATAAAAAACCGCTTGCTTCGCCTGAAAAGGGACAGCAATCGCTGGTCTTTAATTTCACTTTTTGTAGTGTTATTAATTGCCCTGCCTGTTCTCACCATTATTTTTGAACTATTTGAGGGACCCGGGGCATCCTGGGTGCATATTGTCAAAAATCTCCTTGCGCAGTATGTTTCCAATTCTGTTTATCTTTTAATTGTTTGTAGCATATTAGTACTGCTTTTTGGAGTAACCACCTCATGGCTGGTAGCCCGTTATGAATTTCCTTTCAGAAAACAACTGGAATGGTTGCTTATTTTGCCACTTGCAATTCCTTCATATATTGTTGCTTATGCCTATGCCGGTGCATTTGATTATGGCGGAAGCCTCGAGTTGATACAGCGGTTTTTTGGGTTTGAATTTACCCGCATCGATATTATGAATCGTTTTGGGTTGGCTTTTGTTTTGAGTATTTCGCTTTTTCCTTATGTCTATGTGAGTGCACGCGCCTTTTTCTTAAACCAAGCAAATAATCTGCTGGAGGCTTCCAGAATGCTTGGGGTGGGAGAGTTTCGCACATTTTTTAAATTGATTTTACCACTTGCCAGGCCCGCCATTATAGCTGGGATGATTTTGGTATTGATGGAAGTTCTTAATGATTATGGTGCGGCACAATACTTTGGTGTCAACACCTTTACCACCGGGATTTTCAGATCGTGGTTTTCATTGGAAGAGCCGGAAACGGCCATCTATCTTTCAGCTTTGTTACTGGTTTTGGTCTTTGCTTTGATTCTTTTCGAAAAATGGCAACGCAGAAAAATTCAATATTCAAATGAAAGCACCAATACGGAATGCATCTACCGAAAACAAACTTCAAAAAGGAAACAATTCTTCATCTTTTGTATCGTTATTACTCCGGTGCTTTTCGGGTTTTTTATTCCGGTGGCACAGTTGATTTACTGGGCGGTTTTGACCTATAGTTCGGTGTTTGATGCTTCTTTTTTAATGCTTTCGTTGCAAACATTTGGTATTGCATTTTTAACCGCAACAGTGACGGTTGTTTTAGCTACATTACTTATATTCTCGGCAAAATGGAATCGCATTGGGTTTATTAAAAACCTCTCAAGATTGGGTGTTTTAGGTTATGCCATTCCCGGAGCCGTTGTGGCAATTGGTATTATGATTCCCACATTGGCGCTGGACAGATGGTTGATGGATGTCTATGCATCCATTTCCGGAAATACAACGGGTTTCATCATTCACGGAACCTTGTTTGCGCTGGTTTATGCTTACGCCGTACGATTTCTTGCAGTCGCTTATAATCCAATAGAATCTACCACATTAAAAGTTAGCAATGCCATTCCCGATGCTTCAAAAACCCTGGGGGTGGGTAATTTCAAAACTTTTTTTAAGATTGAATACCCACTCATAAAAACCGGAATGCTCAGCGCATTTATACTCGTTTTTGTGGATGTACTCAAAGAATTACCGCTCACACTTATTTTAAAACCTTTTCAGGTAAATACCCTTGCGGTAAGAGCCTTTGAGTATGCCAGTGATGAACGGGTGATGGAGGCGGCTATTCCGTCGTTATTTATTATATTTACAGCCGCTGTTCCGGTGATATTTTTGAATAAATTATTAGTAAGAAAATAACTATGCTTAAAGTAGAATCACTTTCCAAAAGTTTTGACAAAGGAAAATCCTTTGCACTAAAAGACGTGAGTTTTCACCTCAATGAAGGCGATGTCTATGCCATTGTGGGCGAAAGCGGAAGTGGTAAAACAACATTAATACGCCTCATTGCAGGACTGGAATCTCCTGATACCGGAATGATTGAAATCAATGACAAACTTGTTTCCTCCATCAATAAAAATGTATCCCCTGAAAAACGGAATATTGGGTTTGTTTTTCAGGAATATGCTTTATTTCCACATTTGAAATTAGAAGAAAACATCCTTTACGGAATTTCAAAATTAAAAAACAAGAAGCAGCGAGCTCGCGAAGTACTGGAATTGGTGGGGCTTTTAGAGATGAAAGATCGTTATCCGCATCAACTTTCAGGTGGTCAGCAGCAGCGTGTTGCTTTGGCAAGAGCATTGGCGCCAAACCCCTCTTTACTTATCCTTGATGAACCTTTCAGTAATTTGGATGCTATGCTGCGTGCTCAGTTGCGCAATGAGGTTTTTGATATCGTAAAAAAATCTGGTGTAACGGCGATTTTTGTCACTCACGACACCCAAGATGCACTTGCAGTGGCTGATGAAATCTTAATCCTTCAAAACGGAAGGCTGGTTCAAAAAGATGCCGCTGCCAATTTATATACAAAACCCAGCTCAGTCTATGTAGCTTCCCTATTTGGGAATACCATTCAGCTGAGTAAAGAAATTCAATCTGCATTTGAATGCCCGCTTAAGGCCGATTGCTGTCACGCCATCAGGAATGAGAACATTGCCATCAATGATGAATGTGAATATGTGACCAATGCTACCGTACTGAAAAAAACCTTTATGGGCTCTGATACCCAGCTTTACATTAAGCTTGACAATGGGGAGCATCTCACTGTGATTACAAAACACAACCACGTGGATGAACGCATCACTATTGGTTTTAACTCCAAAGATGTGCTAGAGTTTAAGGAATAAATAAATCCCTCCAAGAAAAGAGGGATTTATTTTGAATACTATTTTTTAGTTACTGAGGCGGATACCTTTCAAGAATCTTATTAACAACATCCTGAATCATCGCTTCTTTTTTCTCCATATTTCTACTCAATGGAGCTGTTCCAATACCTTGCCAAATCAATTCGTTAGTTTTAGCATCAATAATGTCAATATATAAAGTGCCTTCTGTGGTTTTAGAAACTGAAGTTCCACCCCAAGGATGTCCCCAGCCCCAGCCCCAATAGCCGCCCCAGCCATAGTAACTTTGGTAAACATCAACGCGTTCTTTGGCTTTGGTGAAAAAGCTGATTAACAAAGTAGGGGTTTCAGATTTTTGAAGTCCTTTGGCACTCATATTGGCATCAATGGCTCTAAGGATTCTTCTTTTATCAAGGTCAGATACTTCTGCTTTGTCAATTCCCGGTTTAAAAAATGCGTAGGAATTGTAGTTGCTAAAATTCACTGACGTGTCATAATCTGATGCGACGCGCACACTGCTGCAGGACGCAAACAATAATAGCGCAAAAACGGAAATAAGTAGTGTTTTCATAATTTTAGGTATTTATATTCTTTTTTAAAATAAGGTTTCATCAACCACATTTGGCAATGTCACCTTTAACTCAGGATTTTCTTTCATTGCTCTTTTAATAGCAAAAATGGCTTCGTCGTTTCTTGCCCAACTTCGTCTTGCAATTCCGTTATTGACATCCCAGAAAAGCATTGATTTTAAACGCCGTTCAGCCTCTATAGAACCATCAAGAACCATACCAAATCCGCCATTTATGACCTCTCCCCAGCCCACGCCACCACCGTTGTGAATACTCACCCAGGTGGCACCTCTAAAGCTGTCACCAATCACGTTATGTATGGCCATATCTGCTGTAAATCGGCTTCCGTCATAGATGTTTGAGGTCTCGCGGTAAGGGGAGTCAGTTCCGGAAACATCGTGGTGATCACGACCCAAAATCACGGGGCCAATTTCGCCTTGAGCGATTGCTTTGTTGAAAGCCTCGGCGATTTTGATGCGACCATCACTGTCTGCATACAAGATTCTGGCTTGAGAGCCCACAACTAGTTTATTTTGTTGCGCGCCTTTAATCCAGGTGATGTTGTCCTGCATTTGTTGTTTGATTTCACCTGGTGAATTTTTCATCAATTCCTCCAAAACCTTCCAGGCAATCGTATCTGTTTTTTCAAGGTCTTCCGGTTT
>DAINOA010000084.1:0-9059 GCA_036735625.1 Planktosalinus sp.
TTATATACCATTTTCGTAGGAGCTTCTATCGGTGGAATCGCTGATTTATATGCACAATTGATTAAGGCCGTTGGCTCTTCTGAAAATTTACTAGATATCCTAGACGAAGAAAAAGAAGTTTTGAGTTTAGATGGCGTTAGCCAACAATTGAATTTGCAGGGCAATGTGAATTTTCAAAATGTGTTCTTCGCTTACCCTTCAAGAAAAGATTTAATGGTATTAAAAGATTTAAGTTTTGAAATCAAAAAAGGTGAAAAAGTGGCATTTGTAGGTTCAAGCGGAGCGGGAAAATCAACCATTGTAAATTTACTCTTAAGATTTTATGAAAGAAACGAAGGCGTTATTTTGGTTGATGATAAGCCCATTGAATCATACAACCTTACTGCATTGCGTCAAAATATGGCCATTGTACCTCAAGAGGTTTTGCTTTTTGGTGGCAGTATCAAAGAGAATATTGCATATGGAAATCCAAATGCTAGCGATCAAGAAATAATCAATGCAGCAAAGAAGGCAAATGCCCATGAGTTTATAGCAACCTTTCCAGAAGCCTACGAAACCATTGTTGGCGATAGGGGAATTCAGCTTTCTGGTGGTCAAAGACAACGGGTCGCTGTGGGAAGAGCATTGGTCAATAATCCTTCTATCATCCTCGCAGATGAACCTACCGGAAACCTGGATTCAAAAACCTCTGAAGAAATTATGAATCTCATCGATGCCATTCATCAAAAGGGAAACACTGTCATACTTGTAACTCATGAAGAGGACATCGCTCAACGTGCAAAAAGGGTTATTCGTTTAAGAGATGGAATGATTGAGAGCGATACCCGTCAATAATTGCATATCTTACACTACCATTCCTGCGGCAACAGTTTCGTGGGTATTTTCATCTATCAATATAATACTCCCGGTCATTCGGTTGTCACGATAGGAGTCAAGCATTAAAGGACGTGTCGTTTTTAATGTAACCCGCGCAATAGCATTCATTGTGAGTTCCTTGTTTTCGGTATTCCGGGCATAGGTATCAATATCAACTTGATACACCACCTCTTTGATGAGTGCCTTTTTCTCATTAGAAGTGTGCATAATTGTGTATTTGGCACGCGGTCTTGCAGGCTGTTTGTGAAGCCAGCACAACATCACATCAAATTCTTGAACCATTTCGGGTTGATTGTTGGGCTTCACAATCATATCACCCCTGCTTATATCTATATCATCTTCAAGTGTCATCGAGACAGACATGGGTGCAAATGCTTCCTGAATCTCTGTTTCTCCGGCATTGATAGAAATAATTTTAGAACTAAACCCTGATGGCAAAACCGTTACCTCATCACCCACTCTGTAAATACCACTGGAAATGCGTCCTGCATACCCTCTGTAATCAATAAATCCCTCTCTTTGTGGGCGCAAAACCGTTTGCACGGCAAAACGTGCGTCAATCTTATTAATATCACTACTTATGTGGAGTGTTTCAAGTGTGTGCAACAATGGGGAGCCCTGATACCATTCCATAGTTTTAGAACGATTTACAACATTATCTCCGTCTAAAGCACTTATGGGAATAAAACGTACATCTTTAACATCAAGCTTCGATGAAAACTCCTCAAAATGAGCGACAATTTTATTGTAAGTCTCCTCAGAATAATTCACCAAATCCATTTTATTAACACAAACAATCATGTGTGGAATTTGAAGCAGCGATGCAATAAATGCATGTCGTTTTGTTTGTTCTATAACACCGTGTCGTGCATCAATAAGTATCAAAGCCGCATTGGCGGTAGAAGCTCCGGTTACCATATTTCGGGTGTATTGAATATGCCCGGGAGTATCTGCAATGATAAACTTTCGTTTGGGTGTTGTAAAATACCGATAAGCCACATCAATAGTGATGCCTTGCTCACGTTCATCTTTTAAACCATCGGTAAAAAGTGCCAAATCAATTCCTTCATGTCCTCTGCGTTTACTGGTAGCTTCAATAGAAGCCAGTTGATCTTCAAAAATAGATTTTGAGTCATAAAGCAAACGGCCAATGAGAGTGCTTTTTCCATCATCAACACTTCCGGCAGTAGTAAATCGTAATAATTGATTGCGCTCTAACATCATTTTTTTTATTAAAAATACCCTTGTTTTTTTCGATCCTCCATGGCAGTATCACCTCTTTTATCATCGGCCCTGTTCCCTCTTTCAGTATGTCGCATAGTGGATACCTCATCAACAATTTTTTCCAAAGTATCGGCATCAGATTCTATGCCTCCGGTAATGGTAATATCCCCCAGGGTTCTGAATCTTATTTTTTTCGTCTGAATGATTTCTTCGGGTTCTAATTTTAAAAATTCAGAATTGGGAATCCAGGAATCATTGCGCCATACAACTTCACGCTCGTGGGCGAAATAGAGTGAAGGTATCTGAATGTTTTCGCGTAAAATATAGTTCCATACATCCATCTCTGTCCAGTTACTAATGGGAAACGCTCTAAAATGTTCTCCGTCAAAACACTTTCCGTTGAGAAGGTTCCACAATTCAGGACGCTGGTTTTTGGGATTCCATTGACCAAAATCATCCCGATGTGAAAAGAATCGCTCTTTTGCACGTGCCTTTTCTTCATCCCGTCTTCCGCCTCCAATGGCACAATCTACTTTGTTTGCTTCGATGGCATCAAGCAATGTGGTAGTTTGAAGGGCATTGCGCGTCGCATTTTTACCACGCTCTTCTACCACACGACCTGTATCTATTGATTGTTGCACAGAAGCAATGATTAATTGAACCCCAAAGTCACTCACCAATTTATCTCTGAAGTGAATGGTTTCCGGAAAATTATGTCCGGTATCCACATGCATCAATGCAAAGGGAATTTTTGCGGGGTAAAACGCTTTTTTTGCAAGATGGGTCAACACTATGGAATCTTTACCTCCTGAAAACAACAGCACCGGATTTTGAAACTGAGCAGCTACTTCCCGCAAAATAAATAGCGCTTCAGACTCCAGTTCGTCGAGATAGTTGAGATAAAATTTTTGCATGGGTTTATTAGATTGGTATTTGTTTTACAAAGGTAATTACTTTTTCTACACATACTTCAAGGGGTTCCTTTTCAGTTAAAAGGTGTAAATCAGGCTCAAGGGGAGGTTCATAGGGTGCATCAACACCTGTGAAGTTTTTGATTTCCCCGGCTCGTGCTTTTTTATAGAGACCTTTGGGGTCGCGAGATTCGCAAACTTGCAATGGTGCGTCAACAAAGAGTTCAAAAAAATTAGCTGCACCTACAATTTCCTTTACCATCGCTCGATCCTTTCGCGTAGGCGAAATAAAGCTGGCAAGTGTGATCATTCCTGCATCGACAAACAGCTTGGAAACTTCGGCAATGCGCCTCAAGTTTTCCTGACGTTCATTTTCAGAAAAGCCCAAATCGTTGTTTAAACCTTTTCGGATGTTATCTCCATCGAGCGAATAGGTTTGCATTCCCATTGCAAATAATTGCTCTTCTACAGAACTGGCAATTGTCGATTTTCCGGAACCGGAAAGTCCCGTAAACCACAAAACAAATGAGGGATGTTTATTTACCTTATTTCTTTGAGCTTTTGAAATCACAAAATCGTGTTTGATTATATTTTCATTCATTTAAGTGAATTTATTTTCTGTTTTTCAATCCAAAATTTAAACGATACCAAGCCCTTTCATGCAGGTAATATAAAACCATTTTTGTTAATAATTCTGCAATTCCTATTTTAATTCCTATCAAAGGATCTCCGGTAATAAACCAGGAAATAGCCATCGTGTCGAGTGTACCCACAACACGCCAGGTAACTGTTTTTGCTATATGACGTTTGCGACTTTCTCTCAAGACTCCTTGTTTTGAAAGATTAATGGAGTACCATAATCGCTCGTGCAAATAATAAAGAATCAGTTTTGTGAGTACTTCGGCAAATCCAATTTTCACTCCGGTTAATGGATTCCCCGAAATAATCCAGGCCAAAAGCATGGTGTCTAGTGTTCCAATAATCCGCCAGGTAACCGCTTTTAGAGCGTGTCTTTTGTGGGAGGCCTTAGTCATTTGAAACAATAAAATAATTATTTAACAGATTCTCTTTGTTGTATCTCATTTCGTTTCCGGTATGGATATCGATAACCTGAACACCTGCCGCACGACAGATAGCGTGCCCGGCTGCAGTATCCCACTCCATCGTGGGAGCAAAACGCGGATAAACATCGGCAGCTCCTTCGGCAATCATGCAGAGTTTTAAAGAGCTTCCTTTTGAGACTATTTTCAGTTCCTTGGTGCTTTCCTTTTTTAAGGTTTTCAAAAAGTGCATCGTTTCATCATTCATATGAGACCGGCTTCCCACCACCCTCAGTTGTGTTGCATCTTTTTGAGGCAATATAGGTGTGGCTTTCGCAAAGATAGATTCACCATCTTGATTTTCATCATCAAGTTCCACTTTGTAAGCCTTGCCTTCAGATACGATAGCAAAATACAATTCCTTGGTGGCTGGAACGAGGATAACTCCTAGCACTGGAATCCCCTGCTCCACCAATGCTATATTCACTGTAAATTCATCATTCTTTTTGATAAATTCTTTGGTCCCGTCAAGCGGATCCACAATCCAACACTGGTTCCAGCTTTTTCTTGTCTCATAAGGCAATTGCTTGTTCTCCTCACTTATGATGGGAATAAGCGTTTGTCCTAGCAAAGTTACAATCACCTTATTTGCAGCCTGATCTGCTTCAGTGAGAGGCGAACTATCATCTTTGAGAATCACATTAAAATCACGAGCATAGACCTCTAGAATTTCCTTTCCGGCGAGAAGAGCCGCTTTGACGGCAATTTTTAAATGGCTTTTCATGTAATTGCTTTAGATATTATAATATGATATTTTAAAATTAATTTTGAATAGAGTCTATACAGTTTTCTGTTTTGGTTGTATCACAGAGTTTCCCAGCAAAGACACAATATATAAATTTCTCAATGTCTAACATCTAACGTCTATCAAGGAACCCGCAACATTTCCCTATCCATCAAATAAGAC
The DNA here is from genome assembly GCA_036735625.1 of Planktosalinus sp. Taxonomy (GTDB): domain Bacteria; phylum Bacteroidota; class Bacteroidia; order Flavobacteriales; family Flavobacteriaceae; genus Planktosalinus. Next base: position 5,019 of record DAINOA010000084.1, read on the forward strand.
TTCAATGCAATCAAAGACGCAAGCTTAGCCTCGGTTTTGTTTTGCTGCATCAGCTTTTCAGCTGAGTAGTATTTTTTGACAAAATGCGTATCAAAGTCTCCTGCGCGAAAGGCTTCGTGTTCCATAACAAATTTCCCAAAAGGCAAGGTGGTGGACACACCTACGACCTCATAAGCGGCAATCGCTTCTATCATCAATTGGATAGCTTCTTCACGGGTTTGCCCGTAAGTTATAAGTTTAGACAACATAGGGTCATAAAAAATGGGCACTTCCATCCCTTCTTCAAAACCATCATCCACACGAATGCCGGGTCCCACTGGCGGGCGATACTTATTCAAAGTCCCCACACTGGGCATAAAGTCTGCCAGTGGGTCTTCAGCATACACACGCAGTTCCATAGCGTGGCCTTTAATATTTAAATCTTCCTGAAAGAAATCCAACTTTTCACCCCGAGCGATTTTGATTTGCTGCTCTACCAGGTCGAGGCCTGTGATGAGTTCAGTTACAGGATGTTCTACTTGCAGGCGGGTGTTCATTTCGAGGAAATAGAAATTCAATTGTTCATCCAATAAAAACTCCACAGTTCCTGCACCCACATAATCACAGGCTTTGGCAACTTTGACAGCGGCATCTCCCATTTGTTTGCGTATATCCGGAGTCAACACCGCTGAAGGGGCTTCTTCCACCACTTTCTGGTGGCGGCGTTGTATGCTGCACTCACGTTCAAAAAGGTGTACCACATTCCCGTGCGTGTCAGCCAGGACTTGTATTTCGATATGTCGGGGCGAACTCACATATTTTTCAATAAAAACAGACCCATCACCAAAAGCCGATTCGGCCTCGCTAATGGCGCGTTTCATTTGTTCTTCCAGTTCGCTTTCCTTTTCCACGATGCGCATCCCCTTTCCGCCTCCACCTGCAGAAGCTTTGATTAAAATGGGAAAACCAATTTCTTTAGCAATTTGTTTCGCTTTGGCAACATCGGTGATGGCTTCATCGATTCCGGGTACCATAGGGATGTCATAGTCTTTAACCGCATCTTTGGCTGCGAGCTTGCTTCCCATAATGCGGATGGCGTGTGGTCGTGGACCAATAAAAGTGATTCCGGCTTTTTGTACTGCTTCCGCGAAAGCGGCATTTTCACTCAGGAATCCATAGCCGGGATGAATACCTTCCACGTGCAGTTCTTGAGCGAGTTTGATGATGTGATCACCGCGTAAATAAGACTTGCTTGATGCGGCTTCGCCCACACAAATGGCTTCATCGGCAAATTGGACGTGTGGCGCGTTTCGGTCGGGTTCTGAGAAAACGGCAACTGTCTTGATGCCCATTTTTCGGGCAGTTTTCATAACGCGTAGGGCGATTTCCCCCCTGTTTGCTATTAGTATTTTTTTCATATAAATGCCCGCGCAGGCGGGTATCTCGTTAATCATACCCGCGTAGGCGGGTATCTCGTTAATATTATATCAAAATTTTAAACTCTTATTCAAAACTCATTTTATTTTTTTAAATCCTTTGAATCAGCTATACCACAGAGTTACACAGAGGTTCCACTGAGTTGCACAGAGGAATTTGTTTTCAATCCCGTTCAATCTTCAACTATTTCAAATACTTCATTTCAAAATTTTGGGATTTGGAATTTGGTGCTTTGAAATTTAGGATTTCTACCCGTTTTAAGTCCTAAAGTCCTATCTCAACTCACCTCTAAAAAACTCACCTCTCACCACTACCCTCTCACCACTCCTACTCCATTTCAATCAACAACTGCCCCTTATCCACTGTATCGCCTTTAACCACAGCAACTGCTTTCACCACTCCGTCGCGGGGCGCTGTGAGGGCATTTTCCATTTTCATGGCTTCCAAAACCAACAGATAATCACCTTCCTTTACCTCATCACCCGCTTTGACCGGAACATCAAGAATCAATCCCGGCATGGGAGCTTTGATATCGTTTACAGCCACTGCATTGCCCAATGAAAGGCCCATCGCATCAATAAGTTCGTCAAGTGGAGTACCTATTTTTATGTTGTATAAGTTTGAATTGATTTTGACGGTATAGGTTTTATTTATGAAATCTGTTGTGACAATTTCGGCGTTGACCGATTTATTTTGATGTATGAGATGAAGGATGTTCTTGCTTTTTTGTTGAATGTCCAGTTCTTGAATTTCGTTTTCATCGATTGAAAAGTCAAACTCTTCATTGACCTGCAGGCGGTATTTGGTCTTCATTTGTAGTGTAACTTGATAATTTGTTATGAGGGTAAAGATAAGGATTTGTGAATTAAACAGACCTGTCAGGTTTTAATAACCGCTAATTTATCGCCTCAAAAATAATCATATTCTAATAATAAGTTTAATTTTATGGATGGAGATAGCGTTCCAAGAAAATAACATCCTGCGGTTGCCCTGCTTGAAATTGCAAAATATTATCTTTGCCAAATGCTCACAAATCCCTTTCAAAAATTTAAAACCGATGTTTCAGAAATAGCACTTCCTGAAAAATTTACCTTTCCTTTTTACTATACACCTCACGCTTTAAGCGAAATTGCATCACGTGAATTGCAGGACTATTTAGAAACACAAACCGATTTTGAGCACAATTTTGGCATCGACCCCAAAAAAAGTGGATTGATTATCGGAAAAATGTTTGGGGTTTTAGTGTGTCAAAATCAAGTAGGGGAACTAGGTTATCTATGGGCGTTTTCAGGCAAACTGGGGGAAGCTAACCACCATGTCCGTTTTGTGCCTCCTGTATTTGATATGCTTGCCCACAATAGTTTTTTTAAACAAGAAGAAAAGGTGCTCAACGCCCTCAACAGTAAAATTGAAGCACTGGAAACTTCAGAAGAATATAAAAATGCCCTTCAGTCTCTTGAAACTATTAGGCTTAGCGCCGAAAAAGACCTTCAGCAGCAAAAAAACCGTATCAAAGAACTCAAAATAGCACGCGATTTAAAAAGAAAAGAATCCGAAACCACCTTGCCTTTTGACGACTACAAAATACTTCAAAAAAACCTCAGCGAAGAAAGCAAACAGGAAAGCATCCTCCTGAAAAAAATGACCAAATACTGGAACCACAATAAAGCCCATGCGTCAAAGGAGATTGAAATTCTGAAAGCTGAAATCAATGCGCTCAAAGAAACCCGAAAACAAAAATCGGGTGTGTTGCAGCAGCAGCTTTTTGACAACTATGCTTTTTTAAACAGTGAGGGCAAGCTTAAAAGCATTGGTGAGATTTTTGATAACAATCCGCCGGCCGGTGCGGGAGAATGTGCGGCGCCCAAGTTGTTGCATTATGCGTTTAAAAACGACTTAAAAACCATTGCCATGGCCGAATTCTGGTGGGGGCAGTCACCGGCTTCTGAAGTCAGGAAACACAAACAGTTTTACCCGGCCTGCAAGAGCAAGTGCGAACCCATTTTAATGAATCATATGCTTGAGGGATTGGACATGGAAGCCAATCCTTTTCAGGAAAACCCGGCCCGGGAAAAAACAATCGAAATTGTATATGAGGATGACGTTCTTTTAGTCATTAATAAACCAGCCGAATTTTTATCTGTTCCCGGAAAAATCATCACTGACTCTGTTTACACACGGGTAAAGGAAATGTTTCCTGAAGCAACAGGCCCCTTGATTTTGCATCGTCTGGATATGTCAACCTCGGGACTTATTGTTTTGGCAAAAAACGAAGAGACTTATGTTTTACTACAACGACAGTTTATACAACGCACCGTCAAAAAGAGATATGTCGCCCTGCTGGATGGCATTTTAAAACAACCTGCCGGAATGATTGATTTGCCTTTGCGTGTGGATCTGGACGACAGGCCACGCCAACTGGTTTGCTATGAATATGGAAAGCCTGCTCAAACCCGCTGGGAAGTGATTCAAGTAAAGAACAAGCAAACACGGGTGTATTTCTTTCCAATTACCGGCAGGACACATCAGTTAAGGGTTCACGCGGCACACGCCTCAGGATTGCAAACACCCATCGTAGGCGATGATTTGTATGGTAAAAAAGGAGACCGATTGCACCTTCATGCC
>DAINOA010000085.1:0-2791 GCA_036735625.1 Planktosalinus sp.
AGGCATTTCTGAAAACAGACAAAAGAGAATTCTAAAAGAAATGGAAGCTTTGTGCAAGGGTTTTTAAATTTGCATTAGTTTACCAATCTTATTTTTTCTTGTCTGCCGTTTACATATCGAAAGCCATGATTTCCATAAAATCCCGCTTCTTCGAGCATGATTCTTATGTCTTTATCCCACTCATTAATAAAAACGGTTGTATTGAGCTCAATAGCATAAACGGTATTTCTATATAAAGGATAATCACCGGAACCGGGCACACCTTCCTGGGCATCCCACATCCCGATGGTGGGACCGGCAGAATGGCCATAAGTTCCCAAAGGATGTGTATAAATTGAAGGGCGTAACCCGGCCTCTTTAGCTTCAGTAAGTGATTTTAATAAAATTTGATTTCCTGTTTTACCTTCCACAAAGTTTGCAGTGAAAATATCCTGTACTTGATTTCCTTTTTTAAATGCTTCTTCTAGAAACGAGGGCACTTCTGTTTCTCCGGGAAGTGGCACATAAGAATGTTGCTGGCAATCTGTGTTTAAACCCAAATAACTAATACCCACATCACAATGCAATAAGTCGCCGGCTTGAATTACCTGATCTTCATATCCTGAAGAAAAAGCATCAATATGATTCTGGAGAGGTTCATCTTTTCGTTGAAAGTTAACACTGGGGTGAAACCAGGTGTCCAGACCCAAATCGGTTATTTTTTGACGCATCCACCACACAACATCCTCAGTGGTGGTTTTGCCGGGTGTAATCACTTTCAGAGAAAAGGCTTCATCAATAATGTCGTGAGTTAATTTAACGAGCGTTTCATAATGCAGCATCTCCTTTTCAGTGCGCGTTTCTATCCAGGATATTGCTAGGTTTTCTGCAGACACCACTTTGTTTTTTTCGCTTTGCGGAAGAACCTCCATAAACTCTTCATAATCTGTTTTTACGATTCCGTCTGCAATGCCTTCATGGGTTGAAAAATTTAGACCAATTTTCCCGGGATTGCGCTCTGTTATTATTTCAACAAGCCGTTGCCATTGATTGGGTTGATTTTCAGGATTCCAGGCAGATACAATGTTTTTCCCCACATCATACCGCGCAACAGCTAGTTTTTCGATACTGTTTGTTGCTTTGTTTCTATAAAAAACAAGTATGGTTCGTCTTCTTGCATTAAGCCATGTTGCCGGCAACATAGTGCGCATCACAGGATCCTCATTGTATTCTCTCGAAATTACAACCCACATATCAATACCTGATTTATCCATCAATGAAGGCAAAAGATTATCAAACCGGTCTGTAAGAATTTCATCTTGTATGCTGGCACGCTCTCTCTCTGATAGAATTTGAGCTTGAGAGTATTGAAATAAAAAAAGTAAGATTACTGTATAAAAAACTTTCATTGGTTTGAATTTTAATTGACTGGTGTAGCAATAAAATTAACTTAAGATTTTCTGTTTTGATTGCTCACGTTGAATTTTCCCGGTGGTGGTATAGACCATTTTGTCAATAAAACAGACTTGTTTAGGAATTTCATAAGGGTGTAAATCAACATAATCAATCTCCGGAAAAGCATCTTCCTTTCCTTCGATGATTAAAATTACTTTTTCTCCTAGGGTTTCATCTGGAATTGAAGTGACAAAAAAAGGTGCTTTAATTACAAGATTCAGAACTTGTTCAACCTGCTCGGGGTGTACCTTAAACCCACCACTGTTTATAACATTATCAACTCTTCCCAGCCAGTTAAACAGCGTTGGCGAAATTAAATTGACCACATCATTTGTGACTACTTTATTTTTAGCAACCAATGGAGCATCAATAATTAAACAGTTTCGGTGGTCTTCTTCAAATTGAACATTGGGAAGAGCCTCAAAAGCGTCGTCTAAAATTTCTTGTTCTGATCGATGGTTCAATTTTTTGATTGCAACGTGTGTAATTGTCTCTGTCATTGCATAGGTTGCATAAATTTCAGTTGGCACTTCCTGTATTTCAGACTGTAATGACGGTGATACTGCTGCACCTCCCACAATAAGTTTTTTAACGCGGTGGATTTCGTTTAATGAATTTTGAAGCTGTAAAGGCACCATTGCGGCAAAATCATAAATAGATTTAGTTTGCTGCAGCGGAAATTTATTTGGAATTACAACATCGATATCCCATCCTAAAAACAATCCCCTTACCATCATCATTTTTCCGGCAATATAGTTTGCCGAAAGACAATGTAGCGCTTTTGTACCTTCTTTTAAGTCAAAATAGTCTCCGGTTGCCTTTGCACTTGCTATCATTTTTTCTTTATCAAGTGTAATGGTTTTTGGACTTCCGGTTGAGCCTGAAGTGTTGGCTAAAATGGTATCATTTGGATACAACCAATTCAGTAAAAAATCGGCCATTAGTTTTTCTTCTTCATCACCTTCAAATTGCATTGCTTCTGCAACATTGATGAGTTGTGAAAGGGAATAATTTTTACCATTCAATTTAAAGTCAGGGTGAATTTGTAGCCAAGGTTCTTCCATTTTTAGTATTTATTTTATGAAAAGTCACTTTCTAATTTATCTAATTGAGTGGGCTTTTCAACCCTGCCAAACAGTTTTTCCCCCCAGTTTTTCCATTTGTATTTTCGAGCGAGAATCAACAAATAAATGGGGTAAAGTATCAATACAGGAATTACAATATCAATTCCCACTGCAGGTTCAGAAATATCTTTTAAGATGGAGTTTGTGGAAAACACGGTCCAGTCTGCCGTTACAAGTAAGGCAGCAATCATATTGTTGCCGGCGTGAAAGCCCAATGCCAGTTCAAGTCCTTC
>DAINOA010000085.1:2891-8984 GCA_036735625.1 Planktosalinus sp.
CCTATCCCCTGCATCAAATAACCCCTGAAAAGATACTCTTCCATACTTGTCTGCAAAGGAATAAAAATAATGACAACCAATGCGAGTATTAAAAATGGCCACAATTGAAATTGCACTTCATAATCCTGTGGATTCAAATTATAATCAATGGCTGTAAGGATAATCGTCGTGATAGCCACTAAACCAAAGCCTACAAAAAACCGATTCCAGTCTATTTTTTTTCGGGTGGTAGTTGCCTCTATTAAAGGTTGTTTGTGAAGGTATTTTATGACAAATAAAAGTGCTGCCAATCCTACGGCAAAGGAAAGCAACATTAAAAACAAGGTTAAATTTGAATCCAAAACGGTCATCAGACTTGTCATGTCTAAATTATTGAAATCATTTATTGACCCGCCATCTTGAATCATTTTATAAACTACTGCCAAAATAAAAGGAATTGACCCCAGTTGGGTTGCAATAAAAACAATAATAATTCCTACGGCATAACGCCACCAGTTGTGATATGATTTGAATGCTTGTGCTATAAACATAGATTGATCTGTTTTAATTGGGTTTTAAATTTTCAACTTAATCAAATAAAGTAAATATAAGTCAAATAAAAGTTAACCGATTACAAAATATTTTTTGTGTTCTTAAAGTGGGATATTCCCATGTTTTCTATCAGGGCGATTGATATTTTTGGATTCCAGCAAACTAAATGCTTTTAATAGCTTTCTTCTGGTTTCTCTTGGCATAATGACCTCATCTATAAATCCGCGTTGAGCGGCTTCAAAAGGAGTCGCAAATTTGTCAGCATATTCCTTTTCTTTCTCGATGAGTTTAGCATCCGGGTTTTCAGCATTTTGGATTTCTTTTCTAAAAATGATTTCACTTGCTCCTTTTGCTCCCATTACAGCGATTTCTGCTGTGGGCCAGGCAAAATTAAAATCGGCTCCAATGTGTTTTGAGTTCATCACATCATAAGCACCACCATATGCTTTTCTGGTAATTAAAGTGACACGTGGTACTGTAGCTTCACTAAAAGCATAAAGTAGTTTTGCACCATGCAAAATAATTCCGTTCCACTCTTGATCTGTCCCGGGAAGAAAACCGGGAACATCTACTAAAACCAGTAAGGGAATATTGAAGCAATCACAAAAACGCGTAAAACGAGCCGCTTTTTTTGAAGCAGCTACATCAAGAACACCGGCAAGACTCATCGGCTGGTTTGCCACCACACCAATACTTCTTCCGCCCAAGCGGGCAAAACCCACGATGATATTATCTGCATAGTCTTTATGTATTTCAAAAAAACTGTTTGTATCAATGATACCTTCAATGACGGTTTTCATATCATAGGGCTTGTTTGAACTTGATGGAACGATTGTTTCCAGTGAATCCCGATACTCTTCCCTAACTGTAAAGTCTATTTTTGGAGTTGTCTCCTTATTATTTTGCGGCAGATAGCTTAAAAGTGTTTTTAAATCCTCCAAACAGGCTATATCACTCACCGAAGTTATATGTGTAACGCCCGACTTAGTAGCGTGTGTACCCGCTCCACCCAATTCTTCTGAAGTTACATTCTCATTGGTAACAGTTTTTACCACATTGGGTCCGGTTACAAACATATAACTGGTGTCCTGTACCATCAAAGTAAAGTCTGTCATCGCCGGTGAATAAACCGCACCACCGGCACAGGGACCCATAATAGCAGATAGCTGGGGTATCACACCGGAGGCCTGAACATTTCGGTAAAAGATATCAGCATAACCGCCTAGTGATCGAACTCCTTCCTGTATGCGTGCTCCACCGGAGTCATTCAAGCCAATTATTGGAACACCCAATTTTAGAGCTAAATCCATCGTTTTACATATTTTTTCGGCGTGAGTTTCTGAGAGTGCTCCGCCAAAAACTGTAAAATCCTGTGCAAATAAACACACAGGGCGGCCTTTAATGGTTCCGTAACCTGTTACAACCCCATCGCCATAATAAATTTCTTTATCCATGCCAAAATCGGTGGTGCGATGTGTTACCAAAATCCCTATTTCTTCAAACGAACCTTCATCGAGTAGATATTCAACACGTTCACGAGCGGTGAGCTTCTTTTTTTGGTGCTGCTTTTCAATCCGATTTTTTCCTCCTCCCAGTTGAGCTAAGGCTGTTTTTTCTTGTAATTTTTTTCTGTTTTCACTCATAGTCTTTTAATCCTTCTCTTTGAAATTTCATTTGCTTTTAGTTGTATAGAAAACAAACTTTATTCATTCCAAAAATAAGGATAATTATTTTTAAAATTGGATAGTACTAAGACTGGGTTAAAGATTGATTTTTAAAACAAAATTTGGATCCGGACAGTTTTCTGAAAAATACTTCAAATCATTTTTTGAACAGACACCGGGATAATCTCCGAAATAGACCCCAATTTCCTTAATTATCTGAAAATGCAAATGTGGAGCATAATCCCCATTTACTTGAGCAGAGCCTAGTTGAGCAATTACATCGCCTTGCATAAACTTTTGACCCGGTTGAAGGCGAGTGAGCGATTCCCTGCTTAAGTGACCGTAAAGTGTATAAAATGTGGTATTTGAAAATTGATGTTTTAGTATGATAGTGGGTCCGTAATCCCCAAAGTATTTATTGTCATTAAAACTGTGTATTTCTCCATCTAAAACAGCTAATACATCTGCTCCCTCTTGCACCCAAAGATCCATTCCCAAATGAATATTGCGCTCGGTTTTCGGGTTTTGTTGATTAAAATGAGAGCTTCGTTGGTAAATAGCGCGTTGCTCCAGGTATCCTCCATAAGCCACTTTAGAGTTATTTTTTTTTAGGTAATCGTCAATATAGCTCTCAACGGCATCAGACGAGCTAAAATCAATACGCTTTAAGCTTTGATTTTTGGCAGATAAATCAATTGGAAAATAATCAGTTTCATCAAACGACTTATCGACAACCGGCGTAAAGTTTTTTGTACTTTCTTTCAGCAATTTTATAAAATCAATATTTTTCATAGATGACAAATGTAAAAAATAAAAAAGGCCTTCCGATTGATTTTCAGAAGACCTTTTAAAAGAATTAAAACTAGTTTTATTTTTTTACAATTCGCTTTATGATATTTGATTGCTCTGTTGCGATATTCACAAAATAGATTCCCGTTGCGAAATCTTGTAGTGTGAATAGTATTTGTTGTTGATTTTCAAATACATCCAAAGATTGAATTAAACGTCCATTTACATCTGTGATGTTTATGTTTTGAATTACAGCATTTGAATTATTTAACAAGATGACTCCTCCTGTTGTTGGATTTGGGAATAAAACAATGCTTTCAGAAAGTGACACATCATTTGTGCTCAACACTTCTTCAACAATTAATTCAAAACTACACATTGACTCATTTCCAGAATCGTCTGTTGCAGTAATTTCTATTGAATAATTTCCATCACCAAGTTCAGTTCCCGGAGCAGGTATTTGTGTAGTTATAGTTATGGGGTCTGTACAATTATCTGTTGCACTGGCATCACCGTCAGCAAAATAATCAGGCAACGTATATGTAGTTCCTTCATCTATTTGAACTGTCAAATTAGCCGGGCAAGTGATATCAGGTACTTCGTTATCGTTTACAGTTACATCAAAAGAACAGGTTTCTATATTACCGGCACCATCTTCAATTTCAAACGTATTGGTTGTTGTTCCTACAGGGAAAACAGCTCCTGAAGCCAATCCGGCTATTTGAGTTGTTGTAGGCTCTGGCGAGAAAACACCCACCACTTGTATATCATCCAGCCATACTCCTGTTGAGGAAATAATATTGTCAGAGCCCATTCTCCATCTAAATTGAACGGTTTCACCGTCAAAAGAAGCGCTAAGATTTACTACCGTATCGATAAATCCACCGGAGTTTCCGGTCCAGGCTTGTCTTCCCGGTAACGGGTTTCCACAACATGTACTTAATGTGCCATTGTAACCACCACTAGAAAAAGACCCACCACCATTGAGAATATCCTGCCAGGTAGCACCACCATTAATAGTGTATTCTAAAACCATACCATCAAAGTTATTTTCGGTCTGGTAACGATTTTTAAATATAAGTTGTGCAGCGGTACTTGCAATTTCAATTTCCGGTGAAATCAGGGAAGAAAGATTAACTGTTGCAGGATCATTTGCAAAAACAGCATTGGGTGACGAACTAGAACTTGAATTTGTAGTAGCCCAGACAATCGCTGAACCTGAATCCTGAGTAAATGTCCAGTCAGTTGGTAATAAAGGGGTACTTACACTATCAAAGTTTTCAAAGAATTCTGAACTACATCCTGAAACTCCCGATGGCATCGCATAGTTAACAACAGCACCACAACTACCAGAATCTGTATCTACAATTATATTTGATTGACACGTTACAATCAAAGCTTCAAACACTTCAATATCATCTGTTGCTGAAGATGCCACGGCACAAGAAGAAGCCGGCACATCATAAGTAATAGTATGAACACCCACACCGGCTGCAACAGGATCAAATGTAAAAGTGCTTCCATTGCCATCATCTGTAACTCCGGGGCCACTATAAACTCCACCAGATGGAGTTCCTCCTCCAAGGTTAGTTAACACACCCACAGCTTCACAAACATCAGCAGGTGCAGTCAATGCTGCAACTCCCGAAGGAGTATCAAAGGCTTCTGTACCATCACTTCTACTAGCCGATGATCCTTGATCTGCACTCACACCAAGACCTCTTTTTGCAAAAGCATCCCAAATAATACATTGGTTTGCACCTCCATAAAGCGAAACGTCTGCTGCTAAAATAGCATCTCTTCCATCAACAAATCCGGGGCTACAAGGTTGAAGTTTAAGTGCTTCTGTGACAAGTGCCAGTGCTATATTATTTCCACCTGTTCCGTTATAGAAATCTGTGTCAAATCCATATTCATCAATAAGTCCCCAGGTCATTTCCCACAACATAGTGGACCAAACTGATCCAACCCCGTGTGGAACAGCTGCTGTTTTTATATGATCATAGGTTTGAGGGTTTACACCCATATCTGTGTTATAAGGGAAAGGTCTGATTCCGCTTCCACCGGGCCCTTGACCAAAAAGGTAAGTCCCAACAGCTCTTGAGTCTGTTGCTGTATCACCGGCTTCAATGGTCATTAATAACCCATACCAGTCACTCCAGCCTTCACCCATTTGTTCCTGATTGCTTAAGCATCCGGAATTTGCAGCTCCACCGGTTAATCTTATTGAAATACCATGTCCATACTCATGAACTATCACTAGGTTGTCAAAATCTCCATCCTGACTGCCACAAACATACATTTGCATTCTTGGGAGACTTCCATCTGGTGGGGTACTGAAATTAGCATTACAGGTACCGCTACCATCCTGAGCCTCTGCTCTAACCCAGTCACCACCTATGCCTCCATTACCATAATTGTTTGCTTGAAAATTACCACTGGCTTCATCAAATCCATAAAGATAAATCATATCGTGAATGACATTGTTCCAATAAAATAAATTTGTAATTGCAGCTGCTTCAGACTGGTCTCCAGCTGAATATACAGGGTTAAAAGGATAATCAAAAATCAATGAAGCTCCACCATTAGGTTGAAACCCCGGGTTGTCACCATCCTCATAAGCATTTACATTATTTCCTCTTGTAACCGTATATTCCGGACCAACGACACCATCTGTATCATGCCATCCAAAAGGAGATGCAACTGTATTTACTGCAGTGGTTTCTAGGGTTCTACTTCCAAAATAGGGGCTTTCAATAGGCATTGCAAAAACGCGATAGCTTCCGGTTAAAAGTGCATTTGGTTCATTATAAGCATTTAAAGGGCTTTCGGTATATGAATTATGAGCTTTATGTTCATGTTCATTGTGATCATGAGTTAAATTACAAGATACTGTCCAGTTGATTTGATTTAAAATTTCCCCGGATTGCGCATCAACCTTTAAACTGTACCATTCTTGTTTTGATATGTGCTCTATTGATAAATCCCAAGCGAGCTTGATGGTACCATTATCCAACTTATGATAAATTAGTTTAGCAGGTATTTCACTAATGGATATTCCACCTTTACTAATGAGTGATTCTTGATTTATTCCGGCCTTTTTTTCAAT